>JBLHLE010000022.1:0-16854 GCA_047620805.1 Pirellulaceae bacterium | reverse complement strand
ACCCACTCAGTTGGGAGAGATTGGCCGCGCCATGAGCCGACGTCTCAGCCACCGCGGGCCCGATGATTATGGCTGGATGTGCAGTCGTAACCGGGTGGCGATATATGGTCGCGAAAGTCAACCGTATCAAGCCGCGGAAGTAATGCTGTTGCACCGCCGGCTATCGATTCTCGATTTGTCGGAGGCTGGTCGCCAGCCAATGGCCTCGACGGACGGTCGCTTTCACATTGTCTACAACGGCGAAATCTATAACTATGTCGAACTTCGCGATGAACTATCAAAGTTGGGGTACTCCTTTCAAACAAAAACGGATACCGAAGTTCTGTTGATTGGCTATCAACACTGGGGAGCGGAGGTATTGCAGAGACTCGTCGGTATGTTCGCCTTCGGCGTTCTCGATTTGGAGCGACGGGAGTTGTTTATCGCTCGGGATTTTTTCGGCATCAAGCCATTGTTCTATACAGTGACCGCAAGTGGCTTTGCCTTTGCCTCCGAAATAAAATCGCTGCTCGAAATTCCCGCGGTAAAACGCAAAGTCGACCCGCAGGCGGCCTTTTGGTACCTCGACTCGGGACTTACCGACGATGCCGATGGAACTTTCATCGATGGAGTGAAACGGCTACCGGCAGCTCACTACGCTCTCATCGACATCGATCATCCTCGCCGCGAGATTGAAACGATAGAGTACTGGCGGATCGACCCCGACAAACGCAGTGAAGTTTCCTTTGGAGAAGCGACCGAACGTCTGCGCGAGATGTTTCTGGATAGCATCAAGATCCACTTGCGCAGTGATGTGCGAGTCGGCACCGCATTGTCGGGTGGCATCGACTCGTCTTCGATCGTTATGGCCGCGCGGCATCTTTCGGCAGATAATCTCGACTTTCATAGTTTTAGTTTTATCGCCGATGACCCCAAGGTAAGTGAAGAGAAGTGGGTCGATATCGTTGGTACGGCATCGCGAGCGACCGTCCACAAAATTTCAATTCGCCCAGAGGAACTCGTCGCCGATCTAGACGATTTGATATCGACTCAGGATGAACCGTTCTGCAGCACTAGCGTCTATGCCCAGTATCGCGTTTTTCGCCAAGTGCGCGAAAGCGGAGTCAAAGTGATGTTGGACGGTCAGGGAGCAGACGAATTAATGGCGGGGTACAAGTCGTACATGGGAATCCGCCTGCAATCTCTATTGAGCGCCGGACGATATGGAGAAGCGTTAATGTTCTTCTGCCGAGCAATGAAAGCTCGCGACATCGGAGGCTACCGAATTTTCAGCGACGCGATAAGATCTCAATTCCCGGCAGTTTTGCAAAGACCGCTCATCTATCTGCAAGCACTGGCGAGCCGATGTTTGCGGCGTCGCCAAGTAAGCGTCGAGCGTCCGTGGCTAAATCATCAATGGTTTGAGCAACAAAACGTACCATTGGCACTCGCCAGCGACGCCAGATTCAACAATACGTTACACGGCAAACTCGTCGAATGCATCGTGCGATCCAGTTTGCCAATGTTGCTTCGCTTCGAGGATCGCAATTCAATGGCTCACGGAGTCGAGAGTCGTGTGCCTTTCTTGACTCCGCAGATTGTACAGTTCGTGATGAGCTTGCCAGAGAATTATCTGTTGAACCATCGAGGCGTAGGCAAACATGTTTTTCGCGAAGCAATGCGTGGCATAACACCGAACACGATCTTGGATCGCAAGGACAAGATCGGATTTGAGACGCCGGAACGTGAATGGCTGGGCGTCTTGCGGCCGTGGGTCGAACGAGTGATGCACAGTGATGCTGCTGGCTCAATTCCAGCAATTAATCAAGCAGCTGTCGTCGCCGAGTGTAATGAGATACTCGACGGTAAGAAGAAATTTCATCCGCGCATGTGGCGGTGGTTAAATCTCATTCGCTGGGCCGACCAGTTGAATGTCGCTTTTTGAGGTGAGCTGATGGTAGAACAAAAGAAAGTACTTGTCGTCTCTTTCACAGACTTGGAACGAGATCCACGTGTGAATCGCCAGTTGAGATTCTTGCGTGACTATTATCAAGTCGTAGCAGCGGGTGCTGCGACGCCTAAATTGGACGAGGTTGAATTCGTGCAATTGCAACCTCGTTTAACGACGCGGTTTCAAAAACACCTGAATCCGATTCAGTTGTTGACGCGTCGTTATGAGAGTTACTATTGGACTCGCCCTTATGTTGTAGACGGCCTGCATAAGTTGGCTAACGTCGATGCCGATGTAATTCTCGCGAACGACATCGATTCGCTGCCGCTGGCCTTGAGATTGAGTAACGGCCGCCCCGTAGTCTACGACGCCCATGAATACGCGCCGTTGGAATTCTCGGACAGCTTCAAGTTCCGCATGATGTATCAGGGTTACAAGACGTACTTGTGCAAGAGATATATCCCATTCGCTGCTGAAATGCTGACGGTTTGCGATGGAATTGCTCAGCAGTATTTTCGCGACAACGGAATCGTACCATCGGTCATGTACAACGCTGCTCTCTATGAACCTCTGCGACCGCAAATTTCTGCCGACCCAAATAAAATTCGACTGATCCACCACGGTGGAGCCATGCCGACCCGACAGCTGGAATTAATGATTGACACCATGAAGCTGTTGGATGAGCGTTTCGAATTGCACTTCATGTTGGTCGAATGCAATCCCAAGTATATGGCAAGTCTACAGAAGCGAGCTCAGAGGGTTGGACGAGTGTTTTTCCATCCGACGGTTCCGATGACAGCGATCGCCCGCGAGACGAACCATTACGACATGGGAATCTACTTGTTACGACCAAACAATTTTAACAATAAACATTCGTTGCCCAACAAGTTCTTCGAATTTATACAAGCGCGTTTGGGTATGGCGATCGGTCCATCGCCCGAAATGGCGAAAATCGTGAAGCAACACGACCTTGGGATCGTCGCTGATAAGTTTACTCCGCGGGCATTAGCCGATCGTCTTAATCGCTTGACTTACGAAGACGTGCTTCAATTTAAGCAAAATGCTCATGCCGTGTCGCGCCAGTTTTCGAGTGAAGGGACGCGGCAAATTCTACTCGATACCATCGAAAGAGCTCTCTATCCAAAGAAGTCGTCGCAGCAAGCGATTAATCGAGTGATAGGACAACAGAACCATTCCAGCAATGGGGAATACGAGCGAACTTAATGTCCCAAGAGCGAGTCCTGATAATTTCGTTCTCGTACTTAAATCGCGATCCGCGCGTGAACCGACAGATCCGCTATTTGAAGGATGACTATCAAGTCATTTGTGCCGGAGCTGGTCACCCACACGTCGATGGCGTCGAGTACGTTGAACTGACTTGGAACGAACCAAGTCAGCCGGAAAAGCTGCGCAATCATCAGCGTTTGATGCGACGACACTACGAGGATTACTATTGGCAATCTCCGTTCGTCGTAGACGCCGCTCAGAAGCTAGACAATGTCGAAGCCGACTTGATTTTGGCGAACGACATCGACTCCCTGCCGTTCGCGCTCAAGATTGCCGGGGATACGCCAGTGCTGTTCGACGCCCACGAGTATTCACCGCTGGAGTTTGAAGACTTGTTATGGTTTTGGGCACTACATCGGGGCTACAAGTACTACCTTTGTCGGAATTACATTCCCCAGGCGACGACCATGACGACTGTCTGTCAAGGTATCGCCAACCGCTATAACACCGATTGCGGAGTGATGCCAGAGGTGGTCATGAACACGCCGTTGTACGAGGATCTCAAGCCTCTAGTACCAGCTGCTGACGACCGAATTCGCATCATTCATCACGGTGGCGCAATGGTCTCGAGGAAGTTGGAGCTTTCAATTGAGATGATGCGATATTTGGACGACCGATTCGAGTTGTACTTCATGTTGATGGAATCGAATCCCGCCTACATGGACCGGCTCAAGGTACTCGCCAAGAAAATTGGACGCACTTATTTTGTTCCACCGGTGGAAATGCCCGAGATACCGCGGGCCTCAAACGCGTACGACATCGGCTTGTTTCTATTGCCGCCAGTGAATTTTAACTACAAACACGCCTTGCCTAACAAACTGTTTGAATACATTCAATCCAGATTGGCAATCGCAATTGGTCCGTCCCCGGAGATGGCCAAGATCGTCAAGCAACACGAGCTAGGCGTTGTCGCGGAACAGTTTCATCCGCGTTCTTTGGCGATGAAACTCAATCGTTTAAGCATGGACGACATCATGCAGTTTAAGAGGAACTCGCACGCGGTGGCAATGGAGTATTCTAGCGAAGTCACGAAGTTACAATTACTGAAGATTGTCCGCGAAACATTGGGGAAACGGGTTCCCAGCACGTCTTGATCGCGACCGCTTTTTTCGTCGGCCAATACTGTTGTCAGGAAGTAGTGGCTCTAGTAAATTCTCGTAGTTGATCTAGCGAGATTACTTTGTCAGTTTCGTAGAACGAGTGGTACCATTTCCCGACAGCTTCAATTGTCTGATCGAAAGTCCACGTCGATTGCCAGCCTAGTCGTTCTCTCGCCTTTCTGGAATCTAAAAGCAATAGTTCGTCTTCATGGTGTTCTCCTGCTTCCATTTCGACATCGAGTGATCCGATATGTTCTTCGAGTCCAGTAACCAGCTCGGCGACTGTCTTTACACACTCTTGAGGCGGGCCGAAATTCCAAGCGGAAGCAAATTCGATTTGTCCCTCGAGTAGTTTTTGTGCCAATTTTAGGTATCCCGAAAGTGGCTCGAGCACATGCTGCCAAGGTCTGGTTGCATTTGGGCTGCGAAGGGATAACGTTTCAGCACCCCACTTCGACCTAATGATATCGGGGACGATTCTGTACTTGGCCCAATCGCCCCCCCCGATTACATTTCCAGCTCTTGTCGTTGCGATCAGACAATTATGTTTGCTGCCGAATTCGTCGAGGTTGAAGAACGAATTTCGGAACGAATCAGTCATGATCTCGCTGCAGGCCTTTGAAGAACTGTAGGGGTCGTAACCTCCAAGTCGATCCGTTTCCTGGTATCCGTTAACGCGGAGAACGTTGGCGTAGCACTTGTCACTTGTGACGTTCACAATGGCGTTAATACATGGGCAAGTTCTCGCCGCCTCGAGAACATTTAAACTACCAACGACATTTACTTCATAGGTGTGTCGTGGATTGTTGTAGGAATCGACGACGAGGGATTGAGCCGCCAAGTGAAAGATTGCCGCGGGTTGGAAATCATTTAGCGTCTTCTGGAATGTTTCGAAATCCAGAATGTCGCCGTAAATTGTCTCACGCGGTCGAGTGAGCTTGTAGTGCGAAGTATTCGGTAGGTCGGAGAGTGAGTAACCTAGTACGTTGGCACCAAGCTCCTTAAGCCATAGCGATAGCCAAGATCCTTTAAAACCGGTATTGCCCGTGACCAGGATATTTTTTCCGGAATAGATATTGTCGAATAGATCTATCGCCAAAATCGCGCCCCGCTGACAAATCGTTAGAAGGATGAATCTTGTTGGAGTCCGCCAACAGTTGCTTTCAAGTCTTAAGAATTTCACAAGAGAAGCTTAAAGTGATTTTAACACATACCCTATCTGATCGCATGGCAAAAACAATTGGTATGACGGATCGAAATGCAGAGAATCGAAGACTTACCAAAACACGCTCTCATGGCGCCGGCGCAAGTTCCCTTTCGCGAGTCCGCTCGATTATGATGCGCAAGTTCGCTCTCATTTCCTCGCGCGATAAGATATCTAAATCCCTTGTTTTCATTGCGAAGAACTGGCTGCCATGGATTCGCCAGAATCTGCGTTTAACGGTGCCGCCGACGAGGAATTCGTCGGCTAGCTGAGGCTTGACAAAGATATCTTCCACAGATCGAAAGTAAACGATGCCAAGGTTGCCGTCGACGCAGAGACTCGTGGGAGTAAAGACGCGGGTCGCAGGCAATTCGACTTGACTGACCGCGTGGTTTGCGTAAGCCATGGACATGCCATACGCTTTCGCTTCATAGCCGTTTCTCGCGAGTTCTTCTTGAAGGAGATAGCAAAAGTGGCTGCAATGACCATGTTTGTTCTTCAGAATCACGTCTTCCACCGTACCTTCGTAGAATTTTTGAGGTACCCCAGAATACGTGATGCGTTTCGAATTTTCTTGCACCGTGCGAACGAGTCGAGCAAAGTCCACTGGGTCGCGGAAATTCTCTACCACTTTTCTCAAGGACGGACGTTCCACCGCGTCAATTCCGCGGACTGCAGGCTTCGTTTCGTTCCTCGGGGTTGCAGGCAATTCTAGACGGTACCGTGAGTAGCCTGGCGGCAACATAAAGTATGAAACGGACATGTCGTTTTCTTTGAACGGCACGTTGTTTTTCAAGTGGACGAGTACTTGTTGATTTGTGCCGTTTATGCCAACGACTCGAAGTTCTTCGGCGTGCAGCGTTTCATTCCAGGAGATTCTGAGCAAGTAGGGACTCGCCGACTTATATATCGCGAATTCGTAGTCCTCGGTCACCGGGTCCTTTGATTCGGATTCGGTCGTCGTTTGTCCAGCAACTAGCGACTGCAGAATTAGCAAACAAGTAAAGGTATTCATCATTCGTCCTCGTTCACGGTGTTATCTTCTGCATCTCTTCGTGAATTGAGACTTCGAGTCACCGTTTTCCAGTAACCGAATCTCAAACTCCGTTCGCTGTCGCTATTGGAGTAAATCAAGTGTTGGTCGTGCCGAAAGTTAGTTTGGCTATATACGGCGAGATTAATCCAATCAATCGACTTTTCTCACCCAACGGTACTCTCTCATCGTAGTTGCTCGACCTACTTTCCCATCGCAGCTTTTGTAATTGTTGAAAAACGAAGATGCAGGTTTTCTCACAGAATCGTAATAATCGATACAACCCGACTATCGCCTGTCCCCGCATTTTTGCGTTGTGTCACCGGTAAGGCGAAGTCGTAGAATTTGAAGTACCACTTGGAGCTCGATGCTAGTGTCAGACAAGTAAACGGTTAAGTCCCGAACTCCAACATCTCGACGGTCGAAATCGGGGGAAACGTCTGAGTTTCGGCTGCAGTGGCAGATCTACAAGAACGCGACAACAATTTGATCCTAGCGATGCCAACGATTGTGTGGTTGCTTTTCTTGTCGGCGACCTCGTTGGCTCATTTCAGGCGATTCGGTTTAGGTACCGCTAGATAAGATAGAGGGTAGATGTGTCTTTTTTGCAGGATTGTGCGTCACCGCGTTGAATAATTTCTTAAGTCAGTCGAGCTTTCGCGATTTATCGAAACTCGATTTGTTGGCAGGTGTACCAGGAAAGTTAGGCAATTTGTCGCAGTCGCAGTTCGTGGGAAGATTAAAGTGTTAATTGAGCCAATCGTCAGCCTAGTGAAGTATCGCGAGTTGATTCGCGAAATGGCGATTCGCGATGCGCGGGAGATAAACCGTGGTTCGGCTTTGGGAAGTACTTGGCTCGTGCTCCGACCGCTGATTCAAACATTGGCATACGTTATTATCGTAACCTTCGTTTTTCGCTCTCGCCCGAACGGCAGTGATAGCGCTTTCGATTATATGCTGTATGTTCTGTGTGGCATGATTCCATGGCAAATCGTTATTCACACGCTAACTGCTTCCCCATCGCTGATTCGCAATCACGCGGATTTGGTAAAACAAATCGTTTACCCCATGGAAACCTTGCCGTTGCGTAGCCTGATTGTTGGCTCATTTTCCTCGCTGACGACGCTGGGATTGTACTTGGTCCTGGCGGGGGCTACCGGCCGCCTTGAATGGAGCATTTTGTTGTTGCCCATTCCAACGGTGATGTTGATTATTTTGATGGTTGGCGTGTCTTGGGTGTTCATGATTTTGGGGGCCGTCGCAATGGACTTCCGCGAAATCGTGGGGGCCAGCCTGAACGTGTTAATTTTCGTAACCCCGGTGCTTATCGCGCGCACTATGGTTAGTCCGACTGTCTGGACCGTCGTTCTATTGAATCCTTTGACTCACGTCGTGGTCTGCTTTAGGGACGTCTTCGCCTGTCAATGTCATCCGCTCAGCTGGCTCATTTTTGGCAGTATGGCAATACTGGCCATCATCATTGGCGCTTGGATGTTGACATTCTTTCGCTTGCGAGTGGTCGAATACCTCTAAGTCAGACTTCGACTCAAACGTAAACTTCAACTCCCGACCATCTTGTCTTCAGCAATTTAGTTCTTGCGCGAGGTCTCAGAAACTTTCAGTAACGCGGCAGGAGCGGAAGTTCAAGTCTGAGCTACTATCGGCAGGTACGAAACCACAATCATTCCATGAGTCGTTCTGCGCTAGGGGCAGACATACGTGTTGGGCCTGTTGACGTCTTCCGCATTTTTATTGCCCGAGCGCAGATCGTCTGGTCACTCTTGAGGAAGATACCGCGCGGCGCCCCCAGGTAGATATCGCTCGTAGTTAGTTTGCTTCGACGCCGGAATCCGGTACGTGAATGATAGTGCACGGATGCTTGAAACACGATTCACGAGTCGGTAGTTGACCCGGCTCGTTGACGAAGAATTTGTGGAGGTTGCGATATTCGCAGTACGTTCCGTGGTCGCCGAATACCTTTACCCATAGCGAGAAGTGATTGGTGGTGAGCAGAAGCGGTGACAACTTGAAACGTATGCGTCCGCTATTTGATAATTCGATCTTGCCAGAGTTGGTTTGCCGAGTGGACGTTTCCCCGACGTCGAATTGTCCCTGGGCGGTCATGAAGCCCACCGTGAAATGTGCTTGCTCGACGAGTGAGTCGTCGCGTTCGTAGCACAGTTCGATGGTCAATTCATCATTGCTAGAAAATTCCGTTACGGCGCGTCCTTTTTGGTTCAGCATTCGAATGTTTGTGATTCGAACCTGACCAGATCCAGCGATGGATTCGAGTTTACCACCGGCGGGGAGTGATACGGGTGCGCCGCCAGAGAGGTGCTGGTAATGCTTCACCGTTTCCTCGGGGTCGCCAATAAATACCGCTTCTCCTTGATGCATAAGCACGGCCCGATGACAGAGATCTTGAACCAGACCGAGGTTATGCGAAACGAAGAAGATGGTGACGCCACGGGTAGCGAATTCTTTGATCCGGCGCACGCATTTGTCGACAAATCGCTGATCTCCTGTCGCCAGGGCTTCGTCGACGATGAGGATATCTGGTTCGACGCTCATCGCAATTGAGAATAGTAGTCGCGCGGTCATACCGGACGAATACGTACGCAGCGGGCGGTCGATGTAGTCTTCCAATTCGGAAAACTCGATGATGCTCGGCATTTTGCGGAGCACGTCGCGTTTAGACATGCCCAGCAACATCGCGCCGTAAAGAATATTCTCTCGTCCAGTAAATTCGGGGTGAGCGCCGACTCCCATCGCCATGACAGCGGTGACTTTGCCGTTGATGTGGATCTGGCCCTGATCGACCGGAAGTAGTCCCGCGACCATTTTTAGCAGGGTACTTTTACCTGCGCCATTGGGGCCGATTACTCCAACAACTTCGCCTCGACGGATATCGAGCGACACATTGCGGACTGCCAAGAACTGACTGTAATACTGCTGCTTTTTCCAAGGAAACAGTAGTTCTTTTAACAGCCCGGTGCGGTCGTTGTGATAAATTTTAAAACACTTCGAAACATCTTCGACGCATACCGCCGTTTGATTGCGCAAATCCGTCTGGGACAGAACGGGTCGACGCAGCGGTGAGAAGCGTCGCCAGAATTGTCGCCAAATGTTACGTATGAGTGATGATCCTGTTGCCAACGGTAGGGCCCCCAAAAAGGAGTATTGGTGTGACCGTGTAAATCCAACTAATTGCTTTTTCTCACCCAATCGTGCTATTTCATTCTAGTTGCTCAACCCGCTTGTCTAGCGCAACTTTTGGAATTGTTGAAGAATGAATAAACAGATTCTTCCGCATAATCGTAATAATCGCTACAACCCTACCGCCGGGCGTCCTGCTGCGGGCTTGGTTTTGGTTCGAGGCAGCGGCCCGCATTTACGATCCGCACTGGAAAACAATTAAGTCCCGATTAGTATTGGCTTGGAGAGTCACTTACTTTCGCAAGTCCGACCTCGCGATCATTTCACAGCTGGATCGACGGGCTGGATCGAAATCTTGTTTTGGCGACCGTGCCGCAAAAACCGCAAAGAAGTAGTTTGGCCCTAAGGGTCCCTGGACGAATCAAAGATGCAACAATTGAACAGAATCTGCACCGTAATCTTGGCCATGGCAATCGTTTCGCCGCCCCTATTTGGACAGGTGGGAATGGGCTCTGCCTTGCCAATCCCGCCCGGCAACGACTGGATCGAATTTTTGGAGGGGGCCAATGTGCCTGTAAATATTGCTCCATTGAACGAACGCAAGTGCTTTGTTTGCTCATACCGAAGCATTCATTTGGTGGACCTAGTGTCGGGTGAGGATGAAGTTCTCGCGAAGCCAGAGGGAGTAGATGTATGGAATCCAACGGGCGTGTTTTACAACCAAGCAACACAATTGCTGTACATAGCTAACTACAACGGACACGACGTACTTCTGCTGAAGTATGATGAGGGCGAACTACGACTTCAGCGACGAATCACGTCGGAGCATTTGCGGTCGCCGGAGGGAATAGCCGTATCGCGAGACGGCAATCGAATTGCGGTTGCAGATTACGAAGGCAGTGCTGCGACATTGTTCGACCAAGACGGGAGTCTGATTTGGGTACGAGAAGTTCCTCTCGCGCATGGAATCTGTTTCTCTCATGACGAAAGCAGCGTATTAGTAACGTCACTTGGTCTCAGCGGAATTTCGCGTTTTCGAGTGGACGGTCAGTGGGTCGAAACTGTCGGAAGTCGCGGTTGGTTGGCAAATAAGTACTTGTGGCCAACGTCGATCGCTCAAGCTCCCGATGGCCAGTTCTTGGTCTGCGACGCTCACACTGGGCAGATCAGTGTATTGGATTCGGATTTGAAAGAGGTGCGCACGATTGGTGGTAACGGTCCTGGTGCCGGTCTATTCAATATGCCCTACCACGCCACGTTTTGTGGAAAGAACGTTGTTGTCGCAGACACATTTAAGGACCGCCTCGTTTCGTTCGACCTACAGAACCATCGAGTGAACCGGGCGCTTTACTGGCGTGGATCGTACCGGAATCAAGATACGACCAAGGTCAACCGCCAGCAGTACACACCGATGGGCGAGGGGTATGTAGGTTACAAACGACTGAACCTGACCGTCAACTTGCGGCGGTATATTCCAAACTTGCCCGACGACGTAGCCAGTCCCAGCTACAATGCCTTCGAGTGCCCACAACATTCGTATCGCCTCAGCGGTGCAAGACCGCTTCTCGGGGGAAACGGCATGTATTTTGTTGAGGCCCACGCCTTTGTGGATGGTGAATCCAATGCGTATTTACTGGTCTCCTGCCCGCAACGAGCGACTTGGTTTCTTATTGGGAAAGGGTATTGTGCGCCGCTGAAGTCCGCTTTGAATTGCTGGATCGTCGATCATCAGCTCGTCAGTGATTTCGAGGCGATTGCTTTGAATGGTATCGTGAGCGATGGGGCGAGCAGACTGAAAGCCTTTGAGACCAGCCCAGTTTCGGGCGCGGCCAGGGTTTCAAAGGAACTTCTACGTGGACACAAACACTTCAATGTCGAAGACTATTTTGACACGGCGAGCGGGCGAGAGTATTGGCAGGCTTATCAGAGTGGTTCCCCCAATGCAGAGCGGTATTATTCAGAGGCGGCTAAGGGGAAAGATATTTCGCTTTTTGAGTGGTGTCTGGTAAATGCAATCAACGCAAAACCTCCGGTCGGGATCAAAGTGTCAGTGCCCTAGAACGGACGGCGATGTAGTTTGGATGGCGGCGTAGGGGACGCAGTACAACGTGCCCCCGAAAATCGTTACAACCGGAACTGGAAGTTGTCGGGACATAGATTACGACGTAGAGTTTTGCGATGAAATACTGCGCCAAATCTCGGTCGTTCTGGGGTTTACGTTTCTGCAGATTGAGAGGAGTAGCTGAGTGCTGTTGAAGCCTCTTTTAGGACTGATTCGTCATCACGAACTGATTCGTGAAATGGCCATTCGCGACGCGAAGGGGGTTAATAAAGGCTCTGCGCTCGGCAATGGCTGGTTGGTGCTGCGACCACTGATACAGACTGTGGCGTATGTCATCATCGTTTCGTTCGTCTTTCAATCGCGTTTGTCACCCGACGCGAAGATATTTGATTACGCAATGTTCGTGCTGTGTGGGATGGTTCCCTGGCAGATGCTCGTTCAGGCACTCGTAACAGCTCCATCGCTGGTCAGAAGCCACGCGGATCTGGTCAAGCAAGTCGTCTATCCGATCGAAACCTTGCCGCTCCGAAACCTTGTGGTCGGCTCCTTTAGCTCGTTGGTCAGCCTGTCGGTTTACTTCGTGCTGGCGACGTTTACTGGTGGCCTGCATTGGAGCATTTTGCTTTTGCCAATTCCATTCGTCTTGCTGTCGCTATTCGTGGTAGGACTATCGTGGATTTTGATGGTGCTGGGCGCCTTTTTTCAAGACTTTCGCGAGATCATTGGAGCTTCAATGAACTTGCTGATTTTCATGTCACCGGTGGTCATTGCGGAGTCCATGGTGAGTGACAGAGTCTGGTTTTTCATTCAAATGAATCCTTTAAGCCACATCGTGATCTGTTTTCGCGACACGTTCAATGGAGAGCTCCATTGGATGAGTTGGCTTGCTTTTTGTGCAATGACAGCCGTCCTGCTTGCCATTGGATCGGGTTTGCTGAATCGTTACCGCTTACGAATCAACGACTACATCTAATGTGCCCGCGAGCGGTTGAGTCCTGTGGACTCAGTTGGAGCATTCATTCAGTTTGTCATTTCCTTCGGCGGCACAATTTTTGCATTACTTGGTAGCGACATAACTACGATCGCTCGTCGGACGGCGTGCGATGATTATGACGATTTTCCGTTCATAGACTTGAGCGAGGCGATAAGGTATCAACCGCCGCCCTGTTCAACACAATGAGCGCCAGTCGTAGGCCAAGCATTTTTCGGAGACTTCAATATGTATTCTAATTTGATCCAACGCTTGTTAGCTCTTTCTCTGTTAGCGGTAATGACGACGAGTGCTGGTGCGAGTGAATACTTCATCAAAATGCCTACGAATGTGGATAGTGCAAAAGTGCCATACACTTCGTTAGATGAAGATGGCAAGCAGGTTTACGATGCTCGCTGGGTTGCTGTTTTCGGTTTGCAGTACGCTGGAGTTGAAAGTTACTATCCTGTTCAGATCCTTCGCGACGAGCACGGTATGGAACAGTGTGTTCGTTGGTTGAAGTTAAACGCCGGCGAAAACTTCAGTGGCCACACCGTTTGGTACTCGAACACTGAACGCGCTCGCTACATTTCGGCAATTACACAGTGCTTGGCTGTCGAAGCACTCTTGAGTGTGCATGAGATCGAAGCAGCAGAAGCGATTCGACAGGGGCTGATTCCAAACGAAGAATCGCTCCGGCTTGCAATGGAGGGAGCCGAAGCGCTGATGCGACCACTGCACCAAGGCGGTATGCTGCACATGCTGAAACGAGATGTTTGGTTTGAAGAATCTAATTTTCGCAAGAGCGATCCCGAGCACCAGCTTTTGAGCCATATGCACGCGTTGGTGGTAATGAAGCGACTTAGCGAAATCGCCAAAGGTGAAAAACACCAAGAGCGATACTCCGTTTACTATCGTCGTGGGCTTGAGACGCTAATGAAGTACCTGCCGAAGTACGCAGACGGAACTCAACTGAGTAACCTGCGTGGTCAGAGAGCGTTTGAATCGTCGACGCAATCGATCGACGCTTACCACTATTCAGTTTGCCTCAAGACTTTGGCCAAAGACGAACCAAGCCTCAACGATTGGGCGGAACGGACCGCCGAATATGCCCGCGTTCATATGGGGCCGTCGAAAAGACAGCAGCTAAACCGAGAGCCTCTCGTTATTTCGACTCCGAGTTATGAGTCACCGGTGAACAAATTGTCGCTATTGGATCGCCTGCACGCCAACGCGGTTGAACGCACTCTACGAAGCTACGAACGGTCGATGATAGGCAAGGCCACTCCGCCCGTGAGAACCGATAACAATGGTGGCTTAACTCCAATTCAACCGATTACCGCGGCTAACCCATCCGAAGTTCGACCGCTGACTGGCGACATCAAAACTCTTCCCGCAGCGCTTGCTCTGACCGACGTTGCTACGACGGCAAGAATTACGCAGGCACCAGAGATGTACGAAGATTACGGCATCGAAAACGCTCTCGATGGCGACTCGACCAACAACTACGCTGCTGCCCAAGAGGCGAAGCCTCTTCCTCACATCTTTACACTCGAATTGAAAGAGACTGCAAAGATTCATCGCTGTGTAATAACTTGGGAAAGTGATCAAAACTATGGGCGTTACTACGTCGTCGAGTTTTACAACGAAGACAGCGGTTTGGTGGCATCGAAGCGAGTTTCCAGCGGACGAGGTAAATCGCAAACCGTCGAGCTCGACTTCCCAGTCAATGCCCGGCACGTTCGCATGACTTTGCTGCGGACTGCTGGACAATCTCGCATGCTGCTCCGCGAATTCCAAGTATTGGCTGAAGTTGAATAGTTGAAATAGTTGTGTTTGCAAAGTTCATTCAGCAAGCAACATTTCAGCAGCGACATCTCCGGTTGGTCTTGCAGGTAGCGTATCCGCCGACACGAATCTGCAAATTCTTTTAGGCTGCTGTAAATATTAGAGGCTGCTGTAAATATTAGAGGCTGCTGGGTGTATGAAAACACCCGGCGATGTCGAAGAGGGCAAGCATGGCACGCTGGATAGCAGCCGCAACGACGATCGGTATCACACCCACGTCTCCAGTGATGTTGGCGGGCTTCGCTTCACGCGCCGAACCACACACAGAAGTGTTTAGTCCGTTGGAAGCCAATCTGTTGTTGCTCGACGATGGCGCGACGCGCGTGCTGCTGGTTTCGCTCGATCTGCTTTTTGTTGGTTCGGAGTTACTCGAGTTCATTCGAGACACTTGCGAGCCTCACTTGCCTCGAGAAAACGTGTTTGTATGTGCGACGCATACGCACGGTGCTCCGGCAACGGACTGTCGAAAACCGCTGCTTGGCGGGGTCGACGAGGGCTACATGAAGCTGATCAAGGAGCGATTGAATGCTGCACTTTCTGATGTGTTCAGTCAGCGCGGCGAAGTTGTGATCGCGAGATTGAAGCAAGGTGCAGCTCGGCATTCGATTAACCGGCGGAGGACCACATGTTACTGGTCCCAAGAAGGCATCCGCCGCGTTCAGGAAATGGCTCCCAACCCAGCTGGCTTCCGCGATGAGCGGATTCGGATACTTGAGTTAAGCTCAAGCAATGGAAAAGTACAGGCGTTGATATGGCACTATGCTTGCCATCCGGTCAGTTTTCCGGATCTGAAACTGGTTACTGCGGACTTTCCCGGTGTGGCTCGCAGTGCCTTACGTCGCAGTGCGGGAGCCGTGCCCGTGCTGTACTTTCAAGGCTTCTCTGGCGATATTCGTCCCGCGTTGATTGACAGGGGCGACGGAAAGTCGTGGGGCCGTCGGGTTCGCGACTTTTTGGACGGCGAGAAGATCGTCTTTGGTAAAAGTTTCGCCCGCGCGTCACTCTTGCAGTGGGAGGCCTGGGTCGACAGTTTGGCCAGGGCGGTTACTGCCGTTCAAACCAAGTTGGGGACTCGGATCAACTCGGCAATTCGAATCGGAAACTATGACTTTCCAATCGATCGTATTCGCGAAGGTCATTCAGAGTATCGAATGCAGTTTCAGCAAATAGCATTCGGTCATCAATTGAAGCTATTGGGAGTTTCAGCTGAAGTGGTATCGTCATACATCCGCTGTTTGCCGTCGAACACAATCGGTGTCGGCTGCGTCGGAGACGTTTTCGGTTACTATCCGACTGACTCGATGTTATCCGAAGGCGGCTATGAAGTGGACGAATTCGCTCATTACTTCGATCTACCGGGCAGTTTTCGGTCTGGACTCAATGGCGAATTTCGCAACGCCATTCGGGAGATGGAGCAAGCGTAGTGTCGTGGTCTCTACCGACCTACCAATCAGATCTGCAACTGCGCTTCGCGCAGATAGGGTCGAGCTCGGCGACAAAGCACTAGAAGCCGCCTCGCAGCAGCAGGTCTTTACTTCTGATCGTACCCATCGCTCGCCAAGTTTGAAGGTCGATCGTTTTGTGGATGAATCTTGCCGATCCGTCCGCCATTGCGATTCCCGATACGCCGTCAACGTGAAAACTGCGTGAGCTGGCCGTGTCAGCATTTGCGTGCGAGGGAGTTGAGACGCAAGGCGCAAGGGATTTTTGAACCTGCGTTCTGTTAGCATCGGCGTATTGCACCCAATTGTTACACCAGCCCGTATACATCACATCGGGAGCAGAGGAATTGGGAGTAGATTTAGTGAACAACATGCAGTATCCAGGTTGGTCACCCCAATAGAAACCGCGGAAATCTTTGTTTGGATTTTCCCCGCTCGTTTGAGAGCGAATATATTCTCCAAATACCATGGTGTTGCTTAGCCCATCTTCGATATGTGCGGGTTTTGCGCCAAAATTGTACCCAAAAGCGTGGTACTCAAATTCATCAGATCCTAGCGCCCTCGGGGCATCTGGGTGTCCCCAAAGTTGCCCGTATGAGTCGGAATTGAAAAAACCAAGGTAGTTACCTAAGGCCATTTTCGAGCTGCGAAGCGATCCCCTCGTTAGTATGTAGTGCTTCCGACCTGGGTCTGACGGGCAAAGAAGTTGTGGCAAGCTGATGGTCATCGGCGGTAACCACTTGCCGTTGGAAGAGTTGCTTCCGCAGTCATCCATTACAAAACCATTGCAAGTGTCAACCCACGTCGTGTAACTGTGAGGCT
>JBLHLE010000021.1:0-16877 GCA_047620805.1 Pirellulaceae bacterium | reverse complement strand
GGCCAATACACAAGGCCTCCTAATTTCGTGCTGATCGCCAATCTGGATAGCGAGTAATTGGAAGCAGCAGAAACATGAGTAATCTGGCTGCCGAATTCGATCGTTCGAAGGTCGTCGCCTTGCAATATGACAAGTTTTTGTCCGATCGCGACGAAGACGGTACCCTGCCGTTCCAACATGTTAGCGGGAAAGAGGCTTTCGGGATTGTCGTGTAGTGCGAATTCAGAAAAAATTTCGCTCAAGCTGGGGAATTCCGTAAGTTCTCGTCGCCGCGCGATCCTTGCCGTATCAACTCGATACACAAGTTCAAGGTTATCGGACGGAGAAGGTTCCAAGGTCCAACTGGATGCGGCACTGCCCCGAGCGACTCCAAGTGTGAAATCGTTAAACCAACTCTTGCCGCCAATCGCAATCGTACGCTGCACGGAAGAGGAATATGAACGATTATGGGTGACCAAAGGTTCCGGTAATCCCATCACGTGCAACGAAACAACTGATTCCTGGCCCGCCGACGTGGACATGATTATCGGCCGCGACGCAAATTGACGTGGAACGGTCCATGAATCTAAGGTGTCAATCGTATTGGAATTGCATGCCAGACCAGCGACGTACAGTGTTTGCTCACCGCCAAATCCAGCGATAAAAAAGAGATCTCCCGACACGGTGGCAGCCGACCAGTTTATCCCTTTCGGCAATTCGATTTGGTGAATTGGCTCTTGCCGCATTGAATCGGCTCGCGATTTCTGGGAGCGTTCATGAGCCTTCCGCCGACGCGCGGCATTGTAACGTTCGCAATCGCGTGCGAGCAGTTTGTCGTTGGGCACGAGACGGCGTACGGCAGCCACCAATTCTTCCGAGTGTTTTCGTTTCCTACTGGTTAGGCATTTGGAAACGTGAACTCGCGTTCCATCAGTTGCAGCTGCGCGGACGTCGCGGTCGACGTACCCATTGGCGATCTCACAGAGCGAGTTGGCCAATGTAAGATTGGCTTTGTGGGACCAGGAGCCTGCGACTAAATCGCGAATGCGTTGCTCTGCCAGCGGGTGCTCGCCTACTTCCGCCAACAGTTCAAATTCGCGCCGCAAGCAATCGCTGGACTGATGCGAATCGGGCCAGCCGAGTCGCAGGGTCGCGAGTGCTTCGTCGTTCGAATTCAACTTTTGCTGAAAGATCTCAGCGGCGGCGATAAACTCACCGCGGTTTTGCTGCGAGGCAGCTTCTTTCCGATACATCATCTCCGCTTCATCGCGCTGTTCGAGCCGTTCGTAGATTTCGCCGGCCTTCATGTAGTCGTTCATCTCGACGTAGAGGTCGAGTGCATCGCTCCAAAGACCGCCTTCCTCGTAACATTCGGCCGCCAGGCGATCGTTTCGAAATCTCTCGCGATAGAGGACGGCGGCTTCACGAAAATGGCGGCCGACCTTCAATGCCGCCGCAGCCGATTGAATATCGCCAAGTAATTCGGCATAGATATACGCTGCTCGTCGATAACGATGCAGACCGAGTTCCCGATCGGCCAGTTCGCGATACTTAGTCGTAAGACGAAGCTGATAGTCAGCAGGAACGTCCCAGAAATCCGCTGGCCCACCTCCTCCCAGGCCACCCAGAGAAAAGTTTGTACCGTGGGTCGTGAGATTCGCGCCGGGCTGAGCCAGGCCGCGGTGCGCTCCACCACCCATCGGTAATGCAAACCGCAAACCCTGATCCGGATCTTTATCGAGCATATTCAACAGACGGAGCAGTTCTTTATTTCGGCGGGCTTCCAGCTTATCGGAGAGCTGTTGGAGCTGCTGACTTGCCCAGCTGGCCAATCCGCCGAACAAACCGCCGCCACTCTGTCCAGCCGAGCCCTGTCCAGCCGAGCCCTGTCCAGCCGAGCCATGTCCAGCCGAGCCTTGTCCAGCCGAGCCTTGTCCAGCCGAGCCTTGTCCGGGTGACGTCAACCAGCGAACCGCCGAGGCGAGACCTTGCCGGCCACGGTCGATAGCTTTGCCAACAAAGCCGTCCTCTGGCTCTTCGGGACTACGTGGTAGATTCTCCAGTTGCCGCGAGTCGCGACCAATATCGTCCCTGCCACCGCCCAAAGCTTCGTCAAGTGACAGCGTCTCGGCAGGTTCAATTGACAGCAGGCGGTTATTGGTCGTGACTCCAATTTCCGCACAATTCCAATCGCTTTCCTTCGCGGGCCCAAAGGAAATCAGATCGCTGAGTTGCAGAAGTTGACTTTCGTCCGCTGCTACGATCCCAATATGTGGAACCCAGACGTACGTTGTTTTGGCATCGAGCAAGTCGCGCAATTCATTTTGAGAGACGGGTGGAGTTAACTCGGCGTTAGCGGGAAGGAACATTCGATCGCCGATGCATGCATACGGGATTCCCTTAACGCGACAGTCAGGCAGGTCATGCGGGTCGAGAATCACCAGGACATGGGAGCCCGACGCATCATCTATGCGCACAGGTAACAGTTTCAACTTGGATTGCTCTATTCGCCACCGTCCAACTTCTTCAAGCCAATTTGCGGTGTCGCACGACGTCAACAAAAACGCTCGCGTCTCGTGACGCAGCGAATCGTGGTATCGCAGTTGGAGTTCTAATTCGATCATGGCAGCCTCGCGACAAAACAATCAATGCAGGAGACAAACAATTCTCGTTCGGGTCCGCGGTCAGCCAATCCCGTAAAGTACTGCGTGCCCCACATTCCCCCGCAGGGCGTCCAGCCAGCGGTTTCCGCACTACCGCTCAATACGATACTCACTTCGTCGATTGAGGTATCGGCGCTCTGCAGATGTAAAAGACCGCGAGTATCCAGCCAGGCGCGACTTCCATCTTCCCACTTCGCCACAAACAGTTGATAGCCAGTCTGCAGCTCTCTTTCGTACGGGACAAAGAGTTGTGATTTGGCGATGTTCGAATCGGAATACGCCCACTCAAGTCGATCGATGCATGACAAAGACAAGAAGTCGTGCTTGCGACTTTCGAGCGTTAGTTCCCCTTTTGCATTGACGCCGATACTACGAAACTTATTGCGTATCGACTTTGTGCATATAATATTTCCCGGCTCTTTCTCTGCCAGTTGCATGGGGTCGCCGTAGCCGACAGAGGTCGACCGTCCAGTTTTGGTGTCAACTTCGACCAGCGACGCGGCACTGTACGACGTGTACTGTGACGTTCCGGACAAAACGACGGTGTCTCCCGAACTGGAAACCGCCGCCACATTAAGCTTTCCGGTCAAAAGGTGATTCACCGTCTTGAATTCTTGTGTGGCCGTATAAAACAGATCGCCCGCAGAGGTAATCCCAATTGGCCCTTCAACTCCTTGAGTTTCGATCATGGCGATAATCCGCGACGTTGACTCCGCCGGAAGCTCTGTTGGGAGGTCAGTCATTGCTGCGATGGCCGAATGAAAATTGAGTTTCAGTCCATCGTAGTCCAACGCTATCCAGCTAGAATCGCTTTCGTCGCCCGAAACGACGAATCGATTCCACCCAGCTCGCGAGCCCTTTGGTAGCTCTCGTTGGTCGCGGAGGTTTCCCGTCTCAATTTCCAGCACGTCGACACGCTTGGCGTTAACGGCCAGTACGAACTCCCCTTGCACGCTGATAGTCCAAGGATAAGCAGTTATCCTTAAGGGCTGTACGAAAGCGTTCTGCTCAGCCAGATTAGCTTCCACAAACCAACACTCGCGTTTTTGTTTATCGCCAATTATCATCCGCTGCAGATCGCCGTAGGTAGGCGCAAACCAAACGTCGGTGACGGAAGGCAGGTGATCGTGTAGCAGGAGTGGGCCCCTACGGATTGTGTCCCTGTTGTTGGCGTCCCAATAATGCAGTTGCCGATTCTGGCCGACCGAAAGTGCGTTACCATTTGGCAATCGGCAGCAGCCGAGTTGCAAATTGGAGCTAACGCGTAACGGGAATCGTTCGGCGTGAAATATGGCGGGAAGGTCCTTTTCAGAATCGGACCGCAAAACCACCTTGGCGGTCTTCGCGCCGCCGTCGAGAATTTTCTCCAGTGGCATGTGCGCCGATCGTATTGGTCGAATTCCTTCGCGAGAGCGGCGAGTCAACTCGAGTTTCCCGTCTATGTCTACGGTAGCGACATACAGCGGCATGCCCAGTCCCTGAACATGTCGAACAAAATCGGCGTCCGCCATCGTGTCGGCAGACAAGATCAAGATCGGCTCCGCTGCGCCAGGTATCTGCAAAACGCGATCCTTGAAAGCGCCGAGAACTGGCCCAGGATGAAGGTCTACGGTTAGCTGTCCCAGATGTTCCGCAATGCCCTGTCGAGTCGAAAGGTCAACGGACTCAAGCTTGTCGCCATCTCCTCGAAACACGTCGGTTTCGACAGTATTGTCCTTTAACGCGAGCATCGCCAAGGCGACCGCCGTCGCATAGAGCCTAGGCACGCCCCAGGTGCGAATGCCGACATCGACCAGAATTGCACGATGCTGGGGCGGACTTGTTGGTGGGGCCTCGCGGCGCAGATAAAGAGCTTCGTTATTGGCAACGCGAACCGCTAACGTTAAATCGTCATGCGCCAGTTCACTGACGAGCAGCCGATCGAGTGGACCTCGATTTGAAATGTCAGACACTCCACCTTCGGGACGTTCGTCTGGCTGCGACAGTTTTCGCGGAATGGACACGGCTGCGAGTAGTTGTTGCGCCAGTTTCGCCAAGCCCGAGAACTCTGAATCATTCTGTAAATCTAACAATAGCGAACGAATCGTTTCTGGTGTCGGCGGAACGAGCTCCGCTTCAATAACGTCGGAGTCGATCCCCGATTCCATGCGGTTACGGATCCGCTGTTCGGTGACTTTCGATAGCGAATGCTTCATTGCGTGCAAAGTTGCGTTTAGGGCAACATCGTAATTAGCCGACCACGGCATTGCAGCATTTTCGCCGAACAACATTTCGGGCATCGGTTGCGAGGCGATATTAGCGATTTCATCTGACTCGCCGGAACTGACGTAGGGTCGCGTGCCTTCGAAAACGAGCCCGGCGATAGTAGTCTTTGCAAGTATCGAATTACGAGATGACTCGTTTAACCCACCCAACTTATTGAGCTGGCCGACAACTTCACCGAAAATCGCAGAGTTTTTTTTCGACGTAAAACCGCCAAGGAAATCTAGGGAAGCGTCGCCGAGGCCGCTCGATGACTCCTGCCAATTGTTCCTCAGGGACGCCAGCAAAAGCACGACCGTTTCAAACTGAGGCAAGCCGTTTGGAGCTAATGATCGCAATACCGCATGTACTTCGGCACGAAAAGCGATCGTCGAACCATCTCGCCAAGCGATCGTCTCCCCATCGTCTTGCCATTGCCAAAAGCTGCGCGGGGGCGACGCATAATAGCGTTCGCTCATTCGACTGCTCCCTTCAATGCGTTCAATGTCAGACGAAGGGCTGAGCGAGTGGCGGCAACGAACGCATCGCGATCGATCCGTTCCCAAGATCCGTCCACGGATACCAAAACTAAATCGCCTTCGGAAAGCTCGTAATTCGCGCCTAGCAAATTAGCTCGAATCTGATCGGCATCAATGGTTGGCGACCACTTCCAGCCCGCTGGAATCGCGATTCCTTTCGATTCGCAGAAGTACTCCCCTTGAATCGCGGGAACTGGAGTGCCTCGCACGACAACACGACCATCGCGGCAGGCAGCAAATGTCCACTGCTCGAGCCGTATCTCGGCTGCATAAGTCGCGAATTGACACCCGCGTTCGAATGCGGCGACCAATAAATTGGGTGTTTGATATTGCGTGTCGCGGACGAGCTTTGGAGTTACGCGGTTGCTCACTTCGCCTGGCCATTTAGTCGCAGGCAATTTTGGCACGATCAATTGAGCCAACGGCAACCACTCCGTTACGGGTAGCCAGCCATCCGGCACCAATCTTTGGCTCGGAATCAACTGACCATCCGCAAGCAACTCGTATCGATCCAAATGAGGTGTCGATCGCAAGCGCGAATCTAGCTGCTCGCTCCGCGACTCACCGCGTAGCCAGACAGTCTCGGCAACCACTGCAGCTTCGATACCAACAACTTCGCGGAGGCTTGCCAAGGCGGCGACATTGTCGAGCGAAATTCGAGCGGCCCATTTCGCACTCATGGCGTTGTTTCCAATTGCTTCCAAATTTCGTCGATGCGATTCTGCAGGTGTCCACGTTGTTGGCTATTGTCGAGCCACTGAAGTCGCGAGGCCAACAGCCCCAGCTGATCACGCAAGTAGGTGCGTTGAATCGCCGTAGCATCGTCGACGTTTAACTGCTGCGAAATTTGCTCAATACCTCGCGCCAGTTGATCTGCATCGGGCGCGTCGTGCCCCTTTGCTCGCGGGTGCACATTCGTCTCTTCATCTTCATCTTTTAGCACGTCTTGCACCAGAGACGCGAGGACATCTATCTGCTCCTCGGTATCCCAGATATATCGCAAGACCCAAAGGTCGCTGACCAATGCTTCCTGCCGGCCGCATAACAGTGCGCTGGCCGCGATTAACCTTTGCAGCTTTACCGCGCGGCGATCGGAAACCGAGATCCCGGCGTGGCGCAGGCGATGAATGAGATTGAGGTACGGTTTGCGAATCACAGTCAGGTCGACGTCGTGGATTTGCTTTTGCAAACATCGAATGTTTTCAACCGTGACCGTAGCATTCTCGACTTTCAGTTGTTTATCAAGTTCCCAGCCAGCAGTGAGCACGTTCTCCAGTTTTTCTGCTTCGACGTTGTCACATCGCACGCGGAGTAGAAAACGGTCGAACAGCGCCGCCAAGGCCTCGTCTTCAGGCAGCCCGTTACTGGCACCTACGACGATCAACGTGGGCAAACTTCGCGTCTCGCGTCCACGTCGGAAAATGCGTTCGTTCAACACCATTAACAAGCTATTGAGAATAGCACTGTTGGCGTTCAGCAATTCGTCGAGAAAAACGAAATCGGCTTCTGGCAACATCCCTTCCGTGTTGGTCAACAACTCGCCTTCGCGGAGCTTTCGAATATCAAACGGTCCGAAAAGTTCGTTTGGCTCTGTAAAACGCGTTAACAAGTAGTCAAAAATTCGGCCGTCGATTCGACGGGCCAACTCTTGGACCAACGCGCTCTTCGCAGTACCAGGTGGCCCCAATATGAAGAGGTTTTCACGTGCGATGAGACTTACGCCTAGCAGGTCAACGACTTCATCTTTGCCGACAAAGACGCGCTTAATCGGCTCCAGGATGGCAGCGGTAAATCGAACTCCCAACGGTTCGGAGCTCAAGTCCTCAGCTGCCCTCGGTACGTCGCTATGTTCATTCATCAGTTGATTCTACTTGTACAGTTTGGGAGTTGTTTGAAAATTCGTTACGGCGGATTTTGTCAATGTGACGTCTGATCGAGTTTTCGATTCCCTCCCCCAATGATGCCGCAACCAACTCCAGGACGCGTGGATCGTCCAAGCGAGCTGGGTCCGTCTGTTTGATAATACGGTCGGCATACATTTG
This sequence comes from Pirellulaceae bacterium, assembly GCA_047620805.1. Classification (GTDB taxonomy): domain Bacteria; phylum Planctomycetota; class Planctomycetia; order Pirellulales; family Pirellulaceae; genus JBLHLE01. The sequence continues at coordinate 9,413 of JBLHLE010000021.1, read as the reverse complement.
GGCCAGAGCGGAATGACTCATGATTGTATTGAGCGATTCGCCGTTGACTGTGGCCGGCAAAGTCAATCCGACGGAAGAGAGCGGCCAATCGATAGCCCACTGCTCAAGTTGAAGCAGCAATGGATCATTCTTCGCGGCAGATCGGGCGAATCGAATCGCGTCGGGTAGAAACCGAAACGTGAGATCGACGGCAACGTGAGCTGCCGGATCGCCCCTGTCGGGATTGCCTGGGTTGGAATTGGTCAGTTCGCGTTCAATCCATTCCTCGCCGTAATCGCGATATACGCTGAGCTGACAGGCGCGGTAGATATGTTTCGCTGCCCATAGCGCAGCGTCGTTGCAGCACCCGGGGGAAATAGCGGGAATATTCAGCGTTTGCACTTCAGCAACCCGAAGCAACACTTGCCTAGACTGTTCGAGTTCGGATTCCTCAAAAGGTGCGATCGTGGGCACGAGAATTCGTCCACTCTCAAAAAGCCGTTCAAGAAAAACCGAGAGATTCATGACCCTATCCCAAACGCCGCCTGCAAGCTACGCGATGTGGTCATGCCTTCGCGAACATCCAGACAACTCAAATGTGTAAACTTAGTCTGAGCGTCCTGGAGTTCAATTAACGAGATTTGTTTGGCTTTAATCGTGGTTAGAATTGATCGCAGTTAGAATTGCTTCGCTCATCCCAAAACTACTCAATGACTTTGATTGGGACCGCTGCGAAATGCCGCTGTGCACCTCGCATTGTAAACTCGCGAATTTCCGGACACCCTGTGTTATGTATCTATCATAACGGATTGCACTAAGCGGAAATAGGTTCGCAGCCGCGCAGGAAGAACCACGTAATATATTAAGAGTAGTCAGCGAGTCGCGAATCAAGCAGGATTGTCGCTCTGCGGATCACTAGAGATGGGCGTTTCGGGCACAGCTGCCTCTTCGTTTTCCTCGGCAACACTCTTCGTTTTGTGGAAGGCGTTCACCAGAACAACGTCGTTTTCAGCTTGCATTTTGTCAAGCACGCGCGAACGATGCTTCGCAGCGGTTTGAATGCTGACTTCGAAGTGATTGGCAATCTGCTTGATCGTCTTGCCTTCGAGAATCAATTCCAAAACTTCACCCTCGCGCGGGGTTAGTAACTTCTTTCGTTTTTCGAAATCTTCTTCGCTGGTTTTTACGGTTTTTCGATCGATGTTCAACTTGAAAGCATCTTTAATCCGCGCTAACAGTTGCACGTCGTCCACCGGTTTATCAAGAAAATCGACTGCTCCATTGCGGAAGGCCTTTCGAATCGAGCTTACGTCTGTATAACCCGAGATGAATATAATGGGCAGGTCGCACTCGCGAGCCATTAACTCACGCTGCAACTCAAGACCATTGAAATCGGGCATGTTGACATCGAGCAAAATACATCCAACGTGCGAATGGTCGAAACTTTGCAAGAATTCGGCTGCGGACCAATATGCCTCGTACTTCAAACCAGCGGATTCTATCAGAAAGCATAGCGACTTTCGGGCGCTGGCATCGTCGTCAATAATATAGATTGTTGCCTGTTCGTTCATTAATTCGCTCACTTTCGCATCGAGTCGGCTTTACCCTAGGCCGTTGACTTAGTTGTGCCCAACTGTTTCAAATCCTGCTGAGTAGCTCTCTAGACAGGGTGAAAAAATCGCCGATTGGTTATCGGCGATTTTCTAATGTATCGGATTTCGACAGCAATGTCCCCTCAATTGTCCATCATTGCTTATGCAAATACCCTCTGCAAAGTAAATCGTCCATTTACGTTAAACAATTGCTGAGTAATCACTTGAATATCGAAATAAATTCTCCAGCAACGGCTTTGCCATAATTTCACGCGGTTTCTTATCCAACTTTAGATAGAATGGATCGGTGAGGGCGAATACGTTATTCGCCCGAAACCAGGCGATAATATCGCAGTGAGTTTGTCGCGGGTCGGCAGCCTGTTTCAGGGTCTTAAGTGGGGATAAGGTGCGTAACCTAGGAGCACTACTATGAATTCGGTAACCCCTTTCCACGTAGAGCTAGTTGGCGATGTCACAGTCGTTCGCTTGACTAACTCTGATTTCAAAGACACCGTCATTAATCAGCAATTCTGTCAATCTTTGTTGCAGCACATCGAGGCCACCAATCCGACCCGTTTGGTTGTTAGCATGGGGCAAGTCGAAGCATTGACATCGGACACCATTACGGCGCTTTTGCGAGCTCGGGCGAAAGTCCTTCATCTCAACGGTTCGATGGAACTCTGCGAAGTCGGTTCTGACGTCATGGCCGTGCTCAAACTTCTCGACCTGCCAGGCAAAGTATTTCCGGTACATTCGGATGAAAAGAATGCTGTTCGATCAAACTAACGGCATTTCTCCACGAGTCGACAATTCTAAACCGGTGGACAGATTGTCTGCCCGCGTGGACAGATTTCTGTGATCAATGAATTCCTACCAGTCGACGGCGATCTTGACGATGATCTTATGGACTAGCAAGTCTCCCGCCATGGGAGCGTGTGCGTCTTCGGGAAAGAAGATCGCAAAGTAATCTGGTGGCACATCGACCCAACTGGTGGGGCGATCGTAAAAGAATCCCAGATCGGTCTCGGAGTCGTAAGCCTGAGAAACGCGATGACAGAGTTCTGTGGGATGCCACCCCATCTGATCGGTGCCTTCGACGATGTATTGGATGTCAATAAACCTTTGATGATATTCCAACAAGGACTTTTCCCTGCCTTTTCCGGGATCTCGCGAAGCAACAGCAAACAATCGTTCGCCATCAATAGTCCTCTTCCCGTCGACAAACCCATGCAGATCTGTTTGTTGAAGAAACTGAAACGCTGCGGCAAATCCCGGGTGGATTGTCTGGCAACGATTCGCTTCGTTGAGTTTACCAATGATCACTCTGGGTTCTCCTTTGACGATATTTAAATTATTTGTGATGACGGCTTGGCGGTCGAACAGTCGCGTTGCCGCTGGCCGACGTTATTGACTCAATTCTGCAGGCAACTTGCGGGCAGATTAACTTTGCAACCATACTATGCATAATGCAAGACTAACAAAACCCAATAACGATGCGTACACATTAGGTGTTGCTTATCAGGAATCGTAGTTGCGGTGACGATTCGCGTCCAGCCACCTAGCGACTCGGTAACCGCCGCCAACCAGGATTTAGGATTCGAATTACACAATGTGGTCTTCTCGACTTTTTTGGAAGATGTTTATCATTTACGCGACGATCAACTTGATCGCTGCGGCGACGTTTATTGTCGTGGTTACAGGATGGGACACGACGAACTCGATGATTCAAGTTCAAAAGCGTCTTACGGACTCCGCGAAATTGATAGCGAGCAATGCGGTGGAGACATTATCCTCAAGCCCCGTGGAATCGAATCAAACGACGATCCGACAACTGGGTCGCGACATTGAAACTAGAGTCACGCTGATCAACGAGCGCGGAGTGGTTTTAGCAGACTCGTCGAAGGCGAACATCTCTGCAGTTTTGGAAATGGATGACCATAGTGACCGCCCCGAGATCGTGCGGGCCCGAGAGGATGGCATCGGGGCGAGCATCAGGGAGAGCGCATCACTCAAAAAGCAAATGCACTACCTGGCGCTGCGCATCAACGGAGTCGATGGTAAACCGCTAGGGTACGTGCGCACCGCCCTGCCCTCGGCGAATATCGCTGCCGAAAGTTGGAGTCGCCGCATGGCGGTGTGGAGCGTCGCGTTAGTCTTCTCGATCGTTGCGCTTGTCGCGACCAATTGGGTACTCACTTGGGTCCTTCGTCCACTAGGCGAATTAACGACAGCTGTCGATGCAATTGCCAAGGGCAACTACAACCACCGAGTCGACATTAAGAACAACGACGAACTGGGAATGCTCGGCGAAACTCTCAACCGCATGTCTCACAAATTATCGACTCACATTGAAGAGGTGCATGAGAGCGAGGGACGCCTGGCTGCGGTCTTGGGTGGCATGATCGAAGGCGTTCTCGCTATTGACGGCGAGCAACGTGTCCTTTTTGCCAACAGTGCTGCCGGACGATTACTCAAATTCGACTCGGAAAAAGTACAGGGAAAACACCTGTCACAAATCACGGACAGCTTGGAATTGTCCGAGCGGCTTTCCAAGGCCGACGAAGATGACCACCAGAAATTCGAGATCGCGTTGAGCGGTGACAGTATTATCCGTTGTAGCACGACGACTTTGACTGGGGATTCGAGTCCAGTGGTAATTGTGCTTCACGACATTTCGGAACTGCGGAGACTAGAGCATATTCGCCAAGAGTTTGTTGCCAACGTCTCTCATGAACTCAAAACACCACTCAGCTCGATCAAGGCTTACGCAGAAACCTTGAGCGCCGGCGCTATCGAGGACCCACAGAATCGTTTGCGATTTGTGCATCACATTGAAGAACAAGCCGAACGACTGCATCAGTTGATCCTCGACTTACTAAGTCTGGCGAGAATCGAGTCGGGTCAACAAACTTACGATATCGAAGCCGTTGTTATTCACAATCTCATCCAGCGCTGTGTCGAGTCGCACCAAGATCGCGCTCATTCCGGAAATGTCGCACTGGTATTCGAACCCGGTGACCCCAATATCGCCGTCAGCGCCGACGAGGAGGCCGTTCGAGAAATTGTCGACAACCTGATTAACAACGCCGTTAAGTACACCCCTGAAAACGGCAATGTTTCCGTCAGGTATCGCACCGAAGGCAATATGGCTGTCATCGAAGTCGGCGACTCGGGCATCGGCATCAGCGAAGATGACCAACAACGCATCTTTGAACGCTTTTATCGCGTCGACAAAGCACGATCCAGAGAAATGGGAGGCACCGGACTGGGGCTATCCATCGTCAAACACCTGACTCATTTTTTTGGTGGTACCATCCATGTTTCCAGTGTGGTCGACGAGGGCACCATATTCACGGTACGTCTGCCGCTGGCTTGATACTGGTCCCGACTTGATACTGGTCCCGACTTGATACTGGTCCCGACTTGATACTGGTTCCGACTTGATACTGGTCCCGACTTGATACTGGTCCCGACTTGATACTGGTCCCGACTTGATACTGGTTCCGACTTGATACTGGTCCCGACTTGATACTGGGCTACACGGCCAGCTACAATACTTCCTCCGCCTCTCTGTCCCCCCAATCGAAATGTCATTTGTCCGCCGAGGTCCCTTTCATGAACTGCCGATCTATCCACGTCGCGTTGCTGACGGTGTCGTTTGCCATGTCGGCGGCACTCAATATTGTCTTGCCGCAAGAGCTGTCCGCCGATGACTTGCAGCAGCGATTACAACAGTATCCTCACAAGGTGGTCTTCGAGTCATACGACGAAGACAACTGGGAGCTGTTCGTGATGAACGCCGACGGCAGTAACCGCAAGAAGATCACGAACACCAAGAACTTCCACGAGCTCTACCCACAAGTATCGCCGGACGGTTCGAGAATTTGCTTTCTTGGCGACACTTATCAAGACGGCATCGCTAATCGCAGCGTCTATCTGATGAACGCCGATGGCACGGAGCGCACGAAAATCGCCGACAGCGCCAGACAACCGTGCTGGAGTCCCGACGGTTCGAAAATTGCATTTGTAAAACAAGAATTCAGTAAATTCAACATTGCCGATTACGTCAGCAAAGGCATGTACTTTTACGACGTGAAATCAAAGCAGACAACTGAGCACCCAAACTCCAAGATCCACCACCTCTACAATCTGACCTGGGCCGCGGATGGCAATTGGGTTCTCTCCACAGTTCACGGTGGTATGGGATTTGGACATGCGATCATCGCAATTGAAGTGGCGGGCGACAAAGTCATCGACTTGAAGATTAGCGGCTGTCGGCCGTGTACATCCCCCGATGGTAAGCAGTTGACCTGGAGTAGCGACGACCACACCATTAGCGCCGCAGATCTGGTTCTGACAACAACGTCTGCTGGAGTCGAAAACGTTCGCGTGGTGGCGCAATCAAAGAAGCAACATCTTTACCACCCCGACTTTTCTCCAACGGGTGAGTTCATCACGTACAGCAGTGGACCGGGTGGTCGTGTCGCCGCCAACGGTCCTGGTACCTACACTCAAGTAGCCGAAATGATTGGCGTCCGTGGTCCGTGGGATATCTACGCTAAACAAGCTGACGGCCAAGGCGAAGCTGTACGATTGACTGGAGACGCGAAATTGGCGAACAAGGAATCGGAATGGCTTCCTCAATATTCTCAAAAATAGTCACTGCCTTGGCGACCTTGAGCGCGATCTCCACGATCGGTTGTTTGGCCAAAACGGTCGAAACGCCGACGGTAACTTCGACGGCAGCTTCGTCGGTTGAAATCGTCTCAAAATCGAACGTCGCCCTGGTGTTAATTCCGTCTGGAGATTTTCCGATGGGCAGCGACAAAGGGCGTCCCGACGAGTCGCCAGTTCACTCGGTTCACATCGCTGCGATTGCGATAGACAAATATGAGGTGACGCAGTCGCAATTCGCGGCACTCGAAATGCCCGACCCTTCGCAATTCAAGACCGCTGATCGCCCCGTCGAACAGATCCGCTGGATCAATGCCGCGGAGTTTTGCAACGCCCGATCGCGAGCGGAGGGATTGGAGCCCTGCTACGACGAAGTAGAATTCAAATGCAATTTCGACGCGAATGGTTACCGCTTGCCAACGGAAGCGGAATGGGAATACGCCGCTCGGGCGGGATCTAGAGAAGATGCGACCTTGGCAGCAGCCGCGGGAAGCAAGGTTGGTTCCTACGCCTGCTACTCTGGCAACGCCAATCAAAAGACAGAACCCGTCGGCAAGAAACAACCCAACGCCTGGGGCATGCACGATATGCTGGGCAACGTATCGGAATGGTGTCAAGACGTTTACGATGCAAATTACTATCAATCGAGTCCCGTGGAAAACCCTTGGGCTGGTGGCGAAGGTGAAAAGCGAGTAATTCGCGGCGGCAGTTGGAAGTCGATTGCAGGCGACCTGCGCCCGACGGCAAGGCTCGGTCGTACGGCCGGTTTTAGCGATGCCTGCTTCACCGGTAATACTCTTGGGTTTCGCTGTGTTCGGAAACTTACGAACGACGAAATGGAACAACTTGAAGCCGCTAACCAAACGGATAAATAGTCGGTCCCCCCCCTATGTTGTTTCACACTTGGCATTTCCTGTTCTTCTTTGCCATCGTCTACTCGATCTACTTGCTACTGCGTCAAACGCGGTTCTGGACTCATTGGCTCTTGCTCGCCTCGTGTGTGTTCTACGGCTGGTGGAGCCCGCTGTATTTACTGTTGATCATCTATTCCACGCTCATCGATTATCTGATCGTAGCCTGGATGGAAAAAAGCTCGCGGAAACGTATGTGGCTGATTGTCAGTATCGTCAGCAATTTGTCCGTACTAGCTGCCTTCAAGTATCTCGGTTTCTTTGTCGGCAACTTGAACTTAATTATGGAGGCAACAGGAGTCGCCCTGCGATTCGAAGTTCCCACCGGATTCTTATTGCCGGTCGGGATCTCGTTTTACACGTTTCAGTCGATGAGCTACACCATCGATTTCTATCGCGGCGAGATTCCACGAGAAAAGAGCTTCGTGCGCTTTGCCGCCTACGTGTCACTGTTTCCACAGTTAGTTGCGGGACCAATCGAAAGAGCGCAGAAGCTACTTCCGCAGCTTCAACAACTGCCCCCCCTGAGACTTCGCATGCTGACCGATGGAGCATCGCTGTTCGTCGTCGGAATGTTCAAGAAGATCGCGTTGGCCGACTACCTTTCCCAATACGTGGACCCCGTCTACGCAAACCCCGGCGAACAATCGGCTGCCGCCTTGTGGTTGGGTACGATCGCATTCGCCTGGCAAATCTATTTCGACTTCAGTGGTTATACCGATATGGCTCGCGGTATCGCGAAGATGCTGGGATTCGACCTGATGTTGAATTTCCGGCATCCCTATTTGGCGACCAGCATCGGCGACTTCTGGGCCCGCTGGCACATCAGTCTCTCTAGCTGGTTCAAAGACTATGTATACATTCCGCTGGGTGGCAATCGCTATGGACCTTGGCGAACTTATCGCAACCTGTTCCTGACGATGGTCCTGTCTGGTTTTTGGCACGGAGCCGCGTGGAAGTTTATTATCTGGGGATTGATTCATGGCGTGGCCGCTGCGGCAACTCGCCCCCTGGAACGCAGCGAGTTTTACAACAAAATTCCGTTGCTGCTTCGTCGCGTATTTGTGTTCCTTGTCGTATTGCTGGCCTGGGTATTCTTCCGAGCCGCCAACGTCGACATCGCGTTGACTGTTGTGCAGGGGATGGTCCTCGGCAGCTGGACAGATCCACAGTGCCCATTGATCTTGATCGGAATGGTCCTCTCTATTTGGCTCTATCAATGGACGACCGAATCAAAGTTTTCAGTCGTTTGGGAGAACTCATTTGTGCGCATCGCAGTCTTCGTATTTATTATTACCTACTTGCTATTGATGCCTGGCAATCGTCAAACCCCATTTATTTATTTTCAGTTCTAAAATGATGCAAGATTCAAAAAGCAGCTGCTCACAAGACGCTGGCGACGACACATCGTGCGATGAGTCGCCGTTGCGTTTGAATGCTCGCGAATGGTGTGCGACGATCTTGATCGCATTGTTCATCGCGGGCTCCGCTTCCTCAATTTGGAAACGTGTGGAACCTCTGGATACTTCGGCTGACTTCCGAGTCCCGTTCACCTGGAGCGACGACTACTGGACCTACCAGCGGCACGTCGAACACAGTCTTCGCATGGAAAAGATCCTTGTACTGGGTGATTCCGTCGTGTGGGGCGAGTACGTAACGCCCGATAACTCGCTACACGCTGCATTGAACAGCGCCAGTCAATCCGCCAGTCAATCCGCCCGCGGAGACAGAATCGTATTCGCCAATGGCGGCGTAAATGGCTTGCACCCATTAGCGATGCAAGGACTCCTGCGAAATTACGCGTCCGCGATTCGCGATCGGAAGGTGATTCTCCATTGCAATCTGTTGTGGACTAGTTCCGTCGAACGCGACCTGCAAGTTGACGAGGAAGTCTCGTTCAACCACCCCGATCTGTTACCTCAATTCTCCTCACAGATCCTCAGTTACCGCGCGAGCGCGGAACATCGGTTGTCGATATCTTTGCAGAATCGCTTGCCATATCGCGCGTTGAGCCGGCATTTCCGAGTCACTAATTTTGAGTTCCAAGACATGCCATCGTGGTCGATCGAACATCCCTACGAGTCACCCTGGAAACAACTCCGCTTTGAACCGACGTCGCCAAAGAATCAACCGCACTCGCCGCCAGTAGTCTGGTCGGAGAAAATCCGACGAGCGGTCGATATGCGTTGGATTGATCTTGCAGGCTCGAATCAGTGGTCCGCGTTTCGCGAGTGCGTCGATTTGCTGCGATCGCGTA
>JBLHLE010000020.1:0-17209 GCA_047620805.1 Pirellulaceae bacterium | reverse complement strand
CGATTTGAGTGGCGAGGGCAGTGGCGAATGTTTTCGATTGGGGCAGTGTTCGACTCGACGCGCCAAGTATTTTGTCGAGCAGCTCGCTACCGACGTCCACCGTGGATGTCTGGATCGCGAAACGAATAAGCTCGGCTTGCTTCGCGTCCTCGATAGTTCCGGATCGCTTGACTAGATTTGCCAGGGCATCGACGCGACGAGGAGAGCGAACTTCGCCGAGCGTAAATGCCAACTGCAAGACCACGCTAAGAGAGTCATCCGCAGCCAATGCGATTAATCTATCAACCACAGCGGGAGATTGAAGTGATGTGTCTTCCGCCAAGCGAATTGCGTGCCGCCTAACTTGAGGATCGTTGTCGTTGAGTCCGGCGAGTAAAGTCTTTGCGTTCAGTTGATCGATTCCGGCAAGTGCGTAAAACGCCCGCACTCGACCTTCGCTCCGCTTACCGTGAACGGCGACTTTTTCCATTGCTTCCGATGCATCGATAGCGCGGCGAGTATAGATGAGTCGAGCAGCAGTCTCGCGATGCCAGCCGTTTGGATGGTCGAGGACTTCTGCGAGTTCAATGTTCGAGAGTTTGCCAATTGCGATATCGGTAGGTTGTTTGAAGCCAACGGGCACAACGCGGTAGATCCGGCCTTGCGTTCGACCGCTCGTCAGGTCCAAGTGCTTTTTGATAATGGGTGGCAAGCTCTTGGGATGTTCGATGACCTCTCGAGACATGTCGCAGACGTAGAGTGTACCGTCGGGAGCGTTCGCCATCTGTACGGGGCGAAACCAGATATCTTTCGACGTAATGAACTCGCCTTTGTCGTCCTGTCGTTGTCCGACGACTTTTAGCTGATCGCGAATCAGTTTTTTGCGGTGGATCAAGTTGCTTCCGCAATCAGCGACAAACGCGTTCCCGTAAAACTCAGCGGGAAATGCATTGCCGCGGTAGATGGTGATGCCCGTCGCACCTGTGAAATATCCCGAAGCGGTGCCACCCCCTTCGACAGGACCGGGCACGAGTTTTTGAACTCGCAGTCGAGTTCGCACGATTCGCCACGGCTCCACAGGACTCGAACGATAGACCGTCGCTTGTCCGCCATCGACGGCAATGCTGATTCGGTTGGGTGGCGATTCGATGTATGGATTGCGAGCGACATATCGGTCTTCGAACTGTATGACTTGGAGATGATCACTATTGGAACAGACGAATTTCTGCCCGAATGGGTCGAATGAAAGTCCGTGCTGCCCGCCGCCACTGGTCGCCGACATCGCCATGGTCAACGGTTCAATCGCAAAGTCTCGTCGATTCAACGGCAGCGTTTTGGCTGTCGGGTGGCGAAGCTGTTTGACATCGGCACCGGAACTACTAGTCGCACCGTGAATGCGATTGTCGAGTCCCCATTTGAATGTATTCATTAACCCTTGGACGTTTGAACGACGAAACCCTGTGAACACAACTTCCTTGCTGTCGGAAATGCCGTCGCCATCGATATCACGACAGTAGAGGATATCGGGGGCCACTCCAATGAGGACTCCGCCGTTCCAGCACGTGACCGCTGTGGGCCATGAAAGTCCCTTTACAAAGACGGTGCTCTTGTCGAATCGACCGTCGTTGTCGGTGTCTTCTAGCCGTCGAATTTGACCCAGGTTGTCAGCTTCGTCTTCGCTGTAGCCCAGCATCTCCGCCACGTACATCCTGCCGAACTCGTCGAACGCAATCGCTACGGGGTCAGCGACGAGCGGCTCAGTCGCAACTTGTTCCATGCGAAAGCCAGGTTGAAGATTGAAAGTCGCGAACGCCTTGTCCGGAGATACAGCCGGGATGCGTGGCAGTTGCTCGGCATAGCTTTTGTCGAGCGAATCCTTCGTTGTCGGCGAGCTGTCTTGTGATCGCGACGCCAGCGGAAAGGCGAACAGAACGCAAATAGTGAACGACATTCGGACGGAAAGTAGGTATCGGCAGTGTGACATTTGACGAACGAACTGCTAGAGGTAATTCGAGCCCTACGCAAACAAACGCGAGTTAGGGAGGCCCGATTGTAGCATTCGCGAATCGGGTAGACCACAATTTAAACCGACGGACGGGACGCCGATCCCGAGTTTTCCTCTGGAAGATGCCGGAGAGATCTACGGCGACGATATTCGACGTATCGTGAAATGGGGAGATAGTACTGATGTCAGCCAATTCGAGGGGCAAATCGTCAAACTGCGTTTCGTCATGAAGGAAGCCGATCTCTATTCGCTACGTTTCGGGGAGGAATAATGTGCTTTGGCAAGCTACAATCGTAAACGCATTCGAAATCGCACAAACTGCCGAGCAACCAACCGACCAATACAAACTGCCGAATACAAACTGACTGGCTTCGACACATTGAGGATCACCATGCATTGCCAACATTCGTCCACGCTTTTTCTTGTGGTTGTATTGTTTGTCGTCTCGACCGTAAACTTAGTAAACGAAACGTTTGCGGAATCGAAACGCCCCAATATCTTTATTGCGATCAGCGATGATCAATCGTGGCCTCACGCTTCGGCGTACGGTTCCAAAATGGTGAACACTCCGAACTTCGATCGGGTGGCCAAAGAAGGAGTCTTGTTTACGCAAGCGTTTTGCCCGTCTCCAGGTTGTAGTCCATCAAGAGCGGCATTTCTGACGGGGAGGAATACTTGGCAGGTCGAACACGCGGGCACACACGCCAGCTACTTTGACCCGAAGTACGTGACGTTCCCCGAGCAACTGGCAGCGGCCGGTTATTTTTCTGGATCGACAGGTAAAGGGTGGGGCCCGGGCGATTACAAGAAGCTCGGCCGCACCCACAACCCAGCTGGTCGGTCGTATGGGGCCAAGGCGTTTGAAGGGCGGAAAGGCTACGCGGCCGGGTTCGCCAAGTTTCTCAGCGAACGCCCAACGGACAAGCCGTTTTGTTTTTGGTTTGGTAGTTCGGATCCGCACCGGGGCTACCGGAAGGGATCGGGGCTCGCTAAAGGCAAGACGCTTGATCAAGCCGAAGTCCCCGGCTTCCTGCCCGATACGCCAGAGATTCGCAGCGACATGCTGGACTACACTTTCGAAGTTGAGCGGTTTGACGACGATCTGGGACAAATGCTCGATCTGCTCGAAAAAGCAGGAGAGCTAGACAATACGCTTGTTATCGTCACTTCGGACAACGGGTGTCCGATTCCTCGTGCCAAGGCGAATTGTTACGAGTACGGTATCCACATGCCACTGGCGATTCGTTGTGGCGAGCACGTAACGCCTGGAAGAACCGTTGATGATCTCATTGGTTTCACTGACCTGACCGCCACGATATACGACATCGTCGGTGTCGAAGCTCCGCCGAAGTTCCCGCTCGCTGGTCGCAGCATTCGAGATATTTTGAAATCAAAACGGTCCGGTGTCGTTGACGAAAGTCGTCGCGAGGTTTATTCCGCCCGGGAACGTCACTCGTCGTCTCGCTTCAATTCATTGAGTTACCCACAGCGGTGTATTAGAACTCACAACTACCTTTACATTCGCAACTTTAAGCCCGCGCGTTGGCCAGCCGGTCCGGCGCAAAAATACGCGAAAGCCAAGTACTCCAAGGACAATCGACTCATCACCGGCGAACTGGGTCCTGAATTCGGCGGCTACCACGATATCGATGCCTGCCCGACGCTAACTTTCCTGATTCAGAACCAGGATAACGCCGAAGTAAAGCGTTGCTTGGATTTGGCCGTTGGCAAACGTCCCGCTGAAGAACTGTTCGACATTCGCAAGGACCCCTACTGTCTAAACAACTTGGCTGATGTCGCGGAGTTCGCGACCGTTCAGAAGGACCTCAGCGAACGATTGATGAACTACTTGAAAAAAACGAATGACGCTCGAGTCGGTGACAATGGCGACATTTGGGAGAGTTACCCACGTGTTAGCGGGTTGCGCTGGTTTCCGGCACCGAAATGGTCGCTCCAAAATCCGGGTGGTATTCCCAAGCAGGATTGGGTGGACGCTCGGCGACCGAAGTAGCTGAATTTTACGTGACGATGTCTTTGATGACCTTTGTCCCTTCGACGCCGGTGAGTCGCATGTCGAGTCCTTGGAACTTAACATTAAATCGGTTGTGGTCGATTCCGAGTTGGTGGAGCATGGTGGCGTGCAGGTCGCGAACGTGGACGACATTCTCTACTGAGTTGTAGCCCAGTTCATCGGTCGCGCCGTAGCTGATGCCGGGTTTGATTCCGCCGCCGGCCATCCACATCGAGAAGCCTTTGATATGGTGATCGCGGCCGGCGCCACCTTTGCCTTGGAACATGGGAGTGCGGCCAAACTCTCCACCCCAGACAATCAGAGTATCCTCGAGCATACCGCGTTCTTTTAGGTCCGTAAGCAGTGCCCAAGTTGGTTTGTCGGTCAAGCCGGAGCAGATGTTCATGTAATTGACCAAGCCGCCGTGGTGGTCCCAGCCGCGGTGGTACAGGTGGATAAACCGCACGCCTCGTTCGGCGAGACGTCGAGCAAGTAGGCAGTTCGATGCGTAGCTTCCAGCGCCCGGTTTTGCTCCGTACATTTCGAGCGTCTTTTGCGATTCGTCGGAAAAGTCCATTAGCTCGGGGACGGACGTTTGCATGCGAAATGCCATTTCATAGGCTGCGATGCGGGTGTCGATTTCCGGGTTTTGAACTTTCTCGTTGCGGTGCGCGTTGAGTTGATTGACTGTGTCGATCAGTCTCTTTTGTTGGTCAATCGAGATCCCTTTGGGAGGGCGAACGTAGTCGACCGGGTCGCCACTCGAATTGAATTGAACGCCTTGATAGCGGCTGGGAAGAAATCCCGTGCCCCACTGACGGGAAGCGATTGGCTGAGGGTTGCGGCCACCAGTGCTGGTCAGGACCACGAAGCCTGGCAAGTTTTCGCTTTCACTTCCGAGACCGTAAGTAACCCACGAGCCCATCGATGGCCGTCCGCTTATCGCCGTGCCAGTATTCATGAAGGTGTGTGCGGGATCGTGGTTGATCTGTTCGGTCACCATCGACTTGATGATGCAAATATCGTCGGCCATTTTTCCATGATACGGGAGGAAGTCGCTGATCTGCTGACCGTTCTTTCCGTAGCGTTTGAATTTAGTCAACGGACCTTGGCACTTGAGTTTCTGTCCCTGTAGTTGCGCGATCGGCTGTCCCTCGGTGAAGGAAGCCGGCATCGGCTTGCCGTGCATTTCCTCGAGCTTGGGTTTGTAGTCGAAGGTTTCCAAGTGTGAAGGTCCGCCTGCCATGCAGAGGAAGATAACTCGTTTTGCTTTCGCGGCAAAATGAGGCAAGCCAGGTAGCGGCGGGTAGAGCGACTTGCTGGAGTCCGCAGCAGAGGTGTCTTTGCCAACTAACGAGGACAAAGCGAGCGAGCCGAGTCCGATTCCGGCCGAGGACAGAAACGCGCGTCGCTTCAATTGAAGTTGTGTGTCATTTGATAGTTGCATCGCCTAGTTCCTTGTGATCGCTTCATTGGTGTTGAGCAACGCGCGAACCGTTGCGGTCCACGTCGCCAAATCGACTCTATTGATCTCCGCGTTGATTGGTGATTGGCCAACGCTGAGCAACTGATCGACCCTGTCCGCTGCTTCGACGAAGTACTGGCGGTTTCCGTTGAGAAACTCATTCATGAGTTCACGCTCTTTTTCGTCGGGTTTGCGAGATAGTGCCAGTAGAAAAAGATAATCCAATTTCGAGTCAACCGTTTGGCCGCCGTGCTGCACGATCCGCTCTGCAAGTTTTCTTGCCGCTTCGTTGAACGTCGGGTCGTTCAACAGAGTCAAAGCGGCATTGGGAGTGTTGGATCGCGTCCGTTGCGCGGTACATTCTTCGCGGCTCGGCGCGTCAAATGCCTTTAACATCGGATGCAGGAATTGTCTCTGCCAATGCATGTAAACTCCACGACGCCATTGTCGAGCATCGGGGTCGTGCGAATATTTGCGGACGGGGAAATTCAAGTGTCGGTAGTAGCCTGCTGGTTGATATGGTTTGACACTCGCACCGCCGATGTCCGCGACCAAAAGTCCACTGATCATCAAAGCATTGTCGCGAATGGTCTCGGCGGGAAGACGGAATCGGGATTGTCGGGCAACGAGCTGATTGTAGGGGTCCCGCTCTCGCAGTTCGGCACTCTGTAACGACGACTGCCGATACGCTCGACTCATCACCATTAGCTTCAACATATGCTTGACATCCCAACCGCTGGCCACGAACTCATCGGCAAGATTGTCGAGTAGTTCTGGATGAGACGGAGGCTCGCCCTGGTTGCCGAAGTCATCGAGTGATCGCGACAGACCGACTCCGAATGTGAGATACCAGAAACGGTTAGCAAAGACGCGGGCGGTTAGTTTGCCCGAACCTGCGGCGGGATCCGTTAGCCAATTGGCGAGGTCCAGGCGACTCGCGCGACCTTCCGTTTTCAATTCGCCTAAGAATTTGGGAATTGCGGGAGCAACGATTTCTCCACTGTCGTCAAGCCAATTGCCGCGGGGCAAGATGCGAATCGTGCGAGGGGCGATGGACACGGTGACCATCGTTTTTCGCACTCGCTTGCGAATTTCAGCAACCTGTTTCGCCAGTTCGGCGACGCGCTGTTTTTGCTCGCCATTTTCTGAAATCCCGATTTCTGCAATTTCGGCTTCGAGATCTGTAATTCGCTGACGATCAAGCTTGCTGATGACGTTTAGTTCCGGCGGACGGTTTGTGGGCAGCGAATTGCCGCCCTTACTGAAGTGTTGAGCCTCATCGATATCCGCAAAGAATGAAACCATCGAATAAAAGTCGCGCTGAGTATACGGGTCGTACTTGTGGTCGTGGCATTGGCAGCAACCCATCGTAGCGCCCATCCAGACATTCGAGAGATTGCGAATTCGATCGGCCGCGTAGATGGCGAGGTACTCTTTCTGTTGCACTCCTCCTTCATGCGACGTTTGCAACAGACGGTTGTAGCCAGTCGCGATCTTTTGATCGATCGTCGAATTAGGAATCAGGTCGCCGGCCAATTGTTCGCGAGTGAACTGGTCGAAGGGCAAGTTCTCGTTGAAGGCTGTGATGACGTAATCTCGATAAGGCGAGATGCTGTGATCTTGGTCGCCGTGATAACCAACGGTGTCAGCGAAGCGGACGAGGTCCAGCCAATAGATGGCCATGCGTTCGCCGAAGTGCGGCGATTTGAGCAAGCGATCGACCAAGTTCTCGTAAGCTTTCGGACTGGCGTCGTTCGCAAACTGGTCAACCTCCTCGGGACTTGGTGGTAGCC
Source organism: Pirellulaceae bacterium (assembly GCA_047620805.1). Lineage (GTDB taxonomy): Bacteria > Planctomycetota > Planctomycetia > Pirellulales > Pirellulaceae > JBLHLE01. The sequence goes on along the minus strand of JBLHLE010000020.1, from coordinate 9,956 downwards.
CGATTAAGTCGAAGTAGAGACGACGAATCAAGGTAACATTGTCCGCGTCTTTAGATGGAGTGAGTCCCTCGGCTTCAAGTCGCGCGAGCACAAAACTGTCGACCCAACTATCCGCCCAATCCGCGTTCTTCACTGCCGCAACCTCGTGCTTGATCGCCGGGATGTAGGCCCAGTGTTCGGACCACTGAGCGCCCTGTTCGAGCCACGCTGTGATTTTCGTGATCTCTTCGTCAGTGAGCGATTTTCCTGAGTCGGGTGGCGGCATCTTTATGTCCGGGTCCTTGGAAGTTACCCGACCCCAGACGGCGCTCTTCTTTGGCTGCTTGGCGTCGACAGCCTTGTGGTCGCCCAGGTCTGCCGTTGCGCCTGCGTGTGTGTCCAAACGCAGGTCGGCTTCGCGATGCTCGGAATCTGGCCCGTGACAATGGAAGCACTTGTCGGAAAGGATGGGGCGAATGTCGCGATTGAAGTCGAGTTGTTGTGCCGAACTCGTCGGAATAACGAGAAGTACAGTCGTGACAAAACTGCATATGCTCATAATCGTACCGGCAGGTAAATGTGTCATTTTTGCATCCAACGAATCTAATTCGTATGAGAGCGATGGCGGGTGGGACTTTAACTAGGGATGAAGCGCATTCTTTTCGATAAGTATCGAATGTGCAATTACATTTTAACCTCACTCGGCTTAATGACGCGAGGGCGAGCCAGCAATCCTGCTCCTTTAATGCGATCTCGCGATGATCCAATGAAAAAAATGAACATTAGACGCGTAAGCTTGCATTTACTATGGACTTGCCTGTTGGCGTTCGCGGGCTGCGACGACCCGAATTCCGTAGACGCACGCGATGAAATTGATTTCGAGGTCGAGTCTCGTATGGAAGAAGCGAATTACGAACACGCGATCGCGTGGTACAAGGCAGGGAATTCGATCAATATCGAAAACACAGATCACATCCTCAGTTTTCTGCAAAAGCTAGTTTACGCCGATGGCTCTCCGTACGTTATCCGCCACCCGATTGAAGGTGACGAATTGCTCGTGCGACTGCCACTTGAACAATCTGCTCGACGCGAGATCGATGCCTTGTGTAAGAAGTTCGCTGAAACCTACGCCGGGCAGGTAGACCTGGATTGGGGGAATCGCTGGTTGAAGATCTACTACTACGGCAAAGGGATTCAAGGTGATGTTGCGGGAAAAGAGGCCAAAGACGAAGTAGCGGAACTGGACGCAGATGAAGTGGTGGCAGAAGAAGTGGTGGCAGAAGAAGTGGTGGCAGAAGAAGTGAGTTCAGAAGAAGTGGTGGCAGAAGAACTGAGTTCAGAAGAACTGAGTTCAGAAGAACTGGGCATAGAAATCGAATCCGAGCCGGAAACTCCGAACATATCCTGGAGTCTGGAATTAAACCCGCCAATCGTGGGCGAATCGGTGGAGTTGAGCGACTCCGAAAGGGCAATCTCAGCGGAAGAAAGTTTAGCGAACTAGTGTCGCTTGGCCTTCGCCCACTCTTCTTCCTCGATCGCTCGACGAGACGTTTTGGCGTCGTAGTCGCGAACTCGGGAAAGAATCTTAGCGATCTCTTGATCAGAGTAATCGCAATTCCGTAGAAACTCAATCAACTCGCGGTTCTTAAAGTCTGCCTGCATGAGACCCTCGCATTCGATGAACGTGCTTTCGAGGTGGGCCCGCTGATTGTCCAAGACCATCGGTCAGCGACTGCAAATTTCATTGTAATTACGAGTCGCCGAAGTAGTGTCTGTGAATTATTCAAGTCCAAGAAAATTAGGCAAGTTCGCGCAAGTGGGATGAACTAAAGCTTCAAGGTCATGCCGAATCGTTCTGACGATGTTAAGTAGCTTGTACATTTGCAGGTTTGTGGTTTTAATGAAAGTACCACGATAAGCCCTCCGCTTGTGCTGCAAGCCATCATTCGCTCCAACACTCCGCTCCAACACTCCGCTCCAACACTCCGCCCCAACATTCCGCCCCAACATTCCGCTCCAACACTCCGCTCCAACACTCCGCTCCAACACTCCGCCCCAACATTCCGCCCCAACATTCCGCTCACCAGAAGATTCCGCCATGAGCCTCGATCAGTTCGACCCGTATCGCGACTGGCTCGGCATTCAGCCACACGAGCACCCGGTGAATCACTATCGCATATTGGGTGTGGCTCGTTTCGAATCGAATATTGATTTGATCAGCAGTGCAGCCGATGAACGAATGGCGATGATTCGCAAGTTTCAAACCGGACCGCGCGGTCCACATACTCAGAGAATTCTCAACGAGCTCTCGACAGCACGCGGTTGTTTGTCGAACCCTCAAGAAAAGGCCAACTACGACGCTCAACTAAATGCGGCGATTCACGCAGCCCAAATGCATGTAGCTCAACTTCAGGTGTCGCAATTGCAGGCCGCACAACTCGCTGCAGCTCAATTGCAAGTGGCCCAACTTCAGGCAGCCCAATTGCAGGCAGCCCAACATCAGGCAGCCCCGCCTCCAGTAGCTCCGCCGTCAGTAGTTTCACCGACATCGTACTCAGCTACCCCCACTTCGCGACAGGAATATTCATCCTCGTCGCACGCAGACGATGGTGAAGATTACCAACCGGCGGTAAGTGGCAATACGACCTGGTTGATCATCACGTTGGCGTGCGTGATGGGAGTTGTGATGATTGGTTGTGCTGCGTATGTCGCCATCAGTAAAGGGCGGACGAAAAAGCTTCGAGTGGTCAAAGTGGCTGATGAAATCGAGGTTAACCCTGCGGAGCCGGTGCTGGTTGTCCCGATTGAAAATCAATCACCAGATCAAGAGCAGGATCGCACTTCGATCATGCAAGAAGCGAATGGACACGTGGTATTGCCGGTGTCCGTTGTGAAGCTCGAGGGAAAGAGCATTCAGCTTGTGCGCGAGGGCGACGAAGATGTCATCAACCAGTGGACCTCAGCAGAAGATAATGCTCAGTGGGATTTCCAGTTAGTCAAACCGGGATTCTTCCGCGTCGAAATTCAGTACGGCGCGACGGGGGATGCCGTCGGAAGCGAATTTGCTGTCGAGGTAGGGGATAAGAAAGCCAACTTCGAGGTCCTCGATTCCGGTGCGTTTACACTCTACAAAAGTGACTATCGCGTTATTGCCATCACCCGTTCGGGCGTACACACGCTAACGGTGCGACCGCAAAAACTAAACGGCTCGCAGTTGATGGTACTTAAGAGTATCGAGTTGGTTCCGGTACAGCGCTAGGAGCCAACGACAGAATCGCACATCCGCCAGCGAGATAGCCGATCAACTTGCGCACCGAAGACCGTCGGCCCGTGGATTCACCGATGGGCTGCAAATGGATTTCGGAATCCTTGTCGGCGTTCATGACGATTCTGTCTAGTGGGATTAAGTTGTAGGACTGTCGGTTCAGGCTGGAATGCGGTTGAAAACGGTTTTGGCATTCTACGTCGGTCGGCCGCTGAAGTGAAACTGATTTTGCGCGTGCTGCGGAACGCCGACATCGGAGGTTCTGTTCTAGCGTTTCTGCAGGGGTTTTCGTCCTCCTGTCATCTCGCTTTGCATACCGCTAGAATATCGCATCGCAAGTGCTCGGTGTATTCCGAGTTGCCGGCTCGCATTGAATCGCCATGAGAATTGGAATGGCTTGAGTTTTTAGCTGGAGCGGACTTGGCCAGCAGTTTTAGAATCCCAGTTTTAGAATCCCAGTTTTAGAATCCCAGTTTTAGAATCCCAGTTTTAGAATCCCAGTTTCACGGAAGGATCGTTGATGGACCTCCTCGCAAGTACGCAGTCTGTATTGGAAATTGAGTCCGACGTCATTATCGTAGGAGTCTTTGAAGAGGAGTCGCTCAAAGGGGCTGTGGCAGCGTTGGATGGGGTCATGGGTGGCGTGATCACTTCGCTGGTCGAGTCTGGTGAGATTCGCGGAAAGTCGAGCGAATTGACTTCGATTCTGGCGCCCCGGGGAATCGCTGCGGGACAGGTTCTCGTAGTGGGGTTAGGCAAATCGAGCAATTTTGACGCAGGATCGGCATTTAGAGCGACATCGGCGGCAGCCAAGCGGCTTGCGACCCGCAAGCGTAGTAATCTGACTTTCGCGCTTGGCGACGTATTGAGTGACGAGTTTATCGAGGCGGCGGTTTGCGGTTCCTTGGTTGGCAGTTCAACTCAGTCGCTTTACCAAAGCGAGCCGAAGATGAGCGACCCGGGTGCGGTCACGTGGGTCGATATCGGCGCCGAAAAACTTGCGGCAGCCAAAGCCATTGCGGCTGGCATCTTGCTCACTCGACGATTGGTCAACGAACCGCCGAACAAGATTTTCCCCGTGTCGTTTGCAGAGGAAGCGGAGCGAGCCGTTCGCGACCGCGATATCGAGATCGAAATCTGGGACAAGGAGAAACTGGAGAGTGAGTCGTGCGGTTCGTTGCTCGCGGTAGCGCAAGGTTCCGTTCAAGAGCCACGTTTGGTGATCCTGAAATACAACGGTGGCGAGGCGAATCAAAAACCGCTGGCCCTCGTCGGCAAGGGAGTCACCTTCGACTCGGGCGGTCTCTCGCTGAAGTCGAGCGACGGTATGAAGACGATGAAGTGTGACATGGCCGGCGCTGCAACGGCGCTGGGTGCTATTCTGGCAATCGCCGATTTGAAGCTTCCTGTGAATGTCATCGCTTTGTGCGGACTAGTCGAGAACATGCCCAGCGCCTCAGCGTTTCGCCTCGGTGACGTTCTGACGGCCAAGAATGGCAAGACGATCGAAGTTCTCAATACAGACGCCGAGGGGCGACTCGTTCTGGCAGATACCTTGTGCGTCGCGGTTGAAATGGGCGCCGAACGAATCATTGATCTCGCGACCCTCACCGGTGCTTGTGTCGTGGCCCTCGGGTTGGATGTTGTAGGAGTAATGACCAACGATCAAGCTTGGTGCGACGATGTTTTGTCGGCGGCAGATACTACTGGCGAGCGCGCTTGGCAGCTACCGATGTTTCCCGAGTTCGCGGATAAGATTCGCAGCGGCGTAGCAGACATTCGCAATATTGGCGAAGGTCGCTGGGGTGGAGCTATAACGGCCGCCAAGTTCCTGGAAGAGTTCGTCGGTGAAACTCCTTGGGTCCACATCGATATCGCCGGTCCCTCATTCCTGGAATCGGCCAAAGCCTGGTGCGACGCTGGCGGTACCGGCACGATGGTACGAACTTTGGTTGAAGTTGCGAGACAATTATCGAATGGCAAATAGCGAACTAAGTTTAAACCGAGAGTAACTCAGGACACTTTTACGACACAAACTAGAGTCAATAGAAATCCGAAACGCAGCATCATGGGTTATCGATCATTACTACAGTGTGTTAACGACTTGCAAAAGCACGAGCACCTCGTGGCGGTGGACGACGTGTTGGACGCCAATCTCGAAATCGCCGAGATACAGCGGAGAGTGTTCGTTGCGGGTGGACCTGCGGTTTTGTTTAACAATGTTCGCGACTGTCAGTTTCCCATGGTGTCGAATCTGTTCGGCACGATGGACCGCGCTCGTTTCATGTTTCGCGATACGCTGGAGAGTGTGCGACGCGCGATCGAGTTGAAGATCGATCCGAATCAAGTTTTCAAAAACCCAATACGATATTGGAATGCACCCTTCGTCGGCTGGCGGATGTTGCCGCAACACGTTTCGTCGGGGCCGGTCGATCGTCACGAGACGAGGATTTCCAAACTGCCGCAATTGAAGTCTTGGCCAGACGATGGTGGAGCGTTCATTACTTTGCCTCAGGTCTACAGCGAAGATCCGGATTCGCCGGGCTTGATGACGTCGAATCTGGGGATGTACCGCGTCCAGCTGTCCGGGGGCCAGTATGCCGAGAACGAAGAGATCGGACTGCACTACCAGATCCATCGAGGTATCGGAGTTCACCATGCCGCGGCAATACGCCGCAACGAACCATTTCCGGTGAATGTTTTTCTTGGTGGCACTCCTGCGATGACACTTGCCGCGGTAATGCCGCTGCCGGAGGGAATGTCGGAACTTACTTTTGCGGGCGCTTTGGCGGGCCACCGGATTCGCATGTCGAAAAAGGCCGGAGGACTACCGCACTATGCCGAGGCGGATTTCTGCATTTCGGGCACCGTCTATCCCGATAGGCAATTGCCGGAGGGGCCGTTCGGCGATCATTTGGGATATTACAGTTTGGCGCACGACTTTCCAGTCTTGAAAGTTAATAGCGTGCGACACCGACAGGGGGCGATTTGGCCTTTCACTGTCGTCGGACGACCACCTCAAGAGGATACCGTTTTTGGTGAACTGATTCACGAGTTGACTGGCCCCATCATTCCAACGGTGATTCCTGGCGTTCACGCGGTCCATGCAGTTGACGCTTCCGGCGTTCACCCTTTGCTGCTCGCGGTTGGCAGCGAGCGATACATGCCGCACCAAAAGAAGTCGCGACCTCAGGAACTACTGACGCAGGCGAACGCGATACTCGGGCAAGGACAAATGTCATTGGCGAAGTATCTGTTTATCGTTAATCGAGATGACGATACCGAACTAGATATTCACCACATCGAGCGATTTTTGACTCATGTCCTCCGCCGAGTGGATTGGACGCGGGACTTACATTTTCAAACGCGCACTACGATCGATACACTCGATTATTCCGGCGACGGTTTTAACGAGGGCTCGAAGTTGGTGGTGGCGGCTAACGGCCCACCTGTTCGCAGCTTGGCAACGGAAGTGATTAGCGATCTGAATTTGCCTGAGGGATACTCCTCGCCACGACTTTGTTTCCCGGGTTGTCTTGCGGTACAAGGCCCAAAATGGTCGGGCACGAGCGTCGATAACGCGAACGCGATCAACAATCTTTGTCAGCTGCTCGCTGGACAGAATTTGAAGCAGACGCCGCTAGTCGTTGTCGTCGACGACAGCGAGTTTACAGCGCGCGTTCTGCGAAATTTTCTCTGGGTTGTTTTCACTCGCAGCAATCCGGCAGCTGATGTCTATGGCGTGGACTCCTATGTTGAACAAAAGCATTGGGGTTGTCGAGGTCCGTTAGTGATTGATGCGCGGATTAAACATCATCACGCCCCTCCATTGGTCGAAGACGCGGCAGTAACTAAGAAAATCGATGCGATGGCGGCTCGCGGGGGTCCACTTGCGCCCTATCTTTAGGGGTACCTGATGGCCGGGGGCCGTTGAGTATCGGGACGTACAATCCTTACCGCTGTTGCACGCGGTAGAACCGGATAACGCTGCCACCTCACTCCCCTTGAGATGTCGACAAAAACTGAAAAGTCGACGAAGAGTATGACGACTGTACCCAATAACTTTAGTTGGCTTGGACTAAGCCTATACCAGGCGTCGGCGGTCACTCCTGCAACTATTTATCTAGCTGCATGGGCCTTTGCCTTTGGCGCGGTCATCGGCAGTTTTCTCAACGTCGTGATCTGGCGGATGCCGCTTGGCAAAAGCATTGTGGCTCCGCGATCTCGCTGTCCAAAATGTCGCTCCGCGATCCGCGGTTACGATAATATCCCGATTGTTAGCTGGCTTATCCTGCTTGGGAAATGCCGCGACTGCAAAGTAAGCATCTCACCTCGCTACCCAATTGTTGAGTTTTGCGTTGGCGTTCTCGTGTTGCTATTGGCAACCGTCGAAGGAATGACTGGCGGATTGAACTTACCGGTTGACTCGCAACTAGCAAGTGCGGCTTCTATTTGGTGGGGCTGGTCCGCGATGGGACTGCACACCCTCCTGCTGCTGACACTATTTTGCCAAACGATGATACTGTTCGATGGAAAATCCGTGCCGCGGCGAATGTACTTATTGTCAATGTTCGCCGCCGTTATGGTACCGTTGGCTTTTGCTGGCGTCCGTCCCGTAGCTGTTTCAACTGCTGTTATTTCTAACCATTTTTTGGCTGAATTCGTATCGACGATTGCGGGTGTTTCGGCGGGAATCATCGTAGGTTGGCTGTGCTTGCCTGCCACGGCCAACGAGCAGCACGATCGCTTGTCGACGGTTTGGGCTTTCGCTATTTGTGGGCTCGCACTTGGTTGGCAGGCGACGATCGCAATCGGAGTATTCTCTTCCGTAGGTTACTTTGCATCAAAATTCGCGTTGTATCTGACGGGGATCCATCAACGTTCTCCACGTTCGGCAATGACGTTTCTGGTTAGTGCGGGATACGTGCTGTGCTGGGGCGACATTACCGCTGCGATGCCGCAGATGGGTTTGTACATGAACGCCACGACGCTTTGTGGTGCGACGCTGGCGGTTGCCGTAGTATCGCTCGCAACGTCTTGGTTACCACAGCCCAGGCCAAAGAAACTCGCTGCGGATGAGACGATACGGACCACACAAAGCAGTCGGCAGAATCAACCCGATAACGATGCGGTCGTGGTATAGACTGCTCGTTTGAATTGGCGACGGGGTTCCATTTGGACCATTCGCGGGGGCGAACATTGCGGACAATTTAGCGGTTTCGGTTTCTTCCGATCCCCAAAATCGGCCCAATTGCCCCAGTCCTAGGCGTTTGTGAGTTGGTTAGCAAGGTTCTTTGTTGCCGGTTTGTGGACTCGCCCCCTATACTAGTACGTAAGGGGAATCCCGCTTTCGGCGTCTGTACACGCCGCAGAGGAAACGGTGCCATCATGAAATCCACAATACGATTTGCGACAACTCTTGCTCTTGCGGGAGTGTTTTGTCTTGTTGGATTCGCAACGGTAAACGGCGAGATCTTCTTACTCTTCAACGGTGGCAAGTTGGAAGGCGACTTGATTAACCGCACCGAGAACCCTCGCCAGCAATACATTGTCGAAACGACCGCCGGTGCTCGCGTCATCCTGCAACGGGCACAGGTTTCGTCGGTCATCCGAAAATCTCCAGCACTTGCCGATTATGAGTTGCTGTTGCCCAAAATGCCCAACACGCTCGACGGCCACTGGACTATGTCGGAGTGGTGTAGAGAAAACGATCTTCAAGATCAGCGAACTCATCACCTGCAGCAGGTCGTTGCGCTGGACCCAAATCACGAGCGAGCGCGCTATATTCTTGGCTATAACAAGATCGACGGGAAGTGGATCAAGCGAGACGAGTTTATGGAGAATAATGGTTACATCCGCTACGAGGGCGGATGGAAGAGTAAACAAGAGATCTTGCTCGAAGAGAAGAACAAGCACGTCGATGTTACCGGCAAGAATTGGCAGAAGAAAGTCTCCATGTGGCGCACTTGGCTGATCAAGGGGCGTGGCAAGCAAGGCGAGGCTCTGGAGAATATCAAAGCGATACGCGATCCATTGGCAGCCGCTCCGATTGCAGAAATTCTCAAGGACGAAACGAATCGGGAAATGAAACTGTTGTTCATCGAGGTTCTGGGTAAGCTTCAAACAGGTCAGTCAATTGGCGCATTTGCTAAATTGGTACTGGTAGACAATGATGCCGCAATCCGCGATCGTTGTTTAGATGAACTCGGTCGCTTTGGACGGCAGGCAGCGATCGGAGTGTTCATTAAGTCCTTAGAAAGTAAGGACAATCTCATCGTCAATCGCGCCGCGCTCGCACTCGGTGCACTCGCCGACACCGCTTCCACTCTTGCACTTGTCGATGCACTCACTACCGTCCACAAATATCAAGTTGGTGGCGGTGGTGGGATTAGTACTAGTTTCGGTCAAGGTGGCGGCGGCGGTTTGGGTGTCGGTGGAGGACCAAAGATCATCGAACGCGCACTGCAAAACAGAGAAGCGCTGACCGCTCTCAACGCCATCCACCAAGGTGTTAACTTTGGTTACGACAAACAAGCGTGGAAACGCTGGTATGCGCAAACCAACACCCCGCCGCAGTTTAATCTGCGACGAGCGGACTAGAATGCAGGCTTTGCTCTAGCCGCTAGCGGTTTCTTCTCTGCGGATTGAACTACTCACCGACCACGGGCCAGTTCGTAGATTGCGTCCGTAGTTTCGGGAAGAGGTCCGTAGC
>JBLHLE010000019.1:0-17304 GCA_047620805.1 Pirellulaceae bacterium | reverse complement strand
AGTGAGGTTGCATCCAGACTGAAAGTCAGCGTATCGGCGGGAAGATCCTGGTCGGAGGCAGTCGCTGTGAAGGCGAGATTCGCTTGTTCATTGACATTGCGGTCGCCGATGGTGGCGAGCATTGGAGCGACATTGAGTTCACCTACGACGATATCGAAAGTTTCGGCGTCGGCTAAGTCACCGGTCCCGTCATCGGTAACGGTGAGTGTGACGGGGTAGGTCGCGCCACCTTGAACTTCACTCGGCGTCCAGGAGAACTCACCAGTGTTGGCATTGATTGTCATGCCGGCCGCTAATGACGTTGCGTCCAGGCTGAAGGTCAACGTGTCGGTGGGAAGATCCTGGTCGGTAGCTGTCGCCGTGAAGGCGAGGTTCGCCTGTTCATTAACGTTGCGATTACCGATGCTGGCTAGTACTGGCGCGACGTTGAGTTCATCCACGATAACATCAAATGTTTCAGAGTCAGCGAGGTTGCCCGAACCGTCATCGGTAACGGTGAGTGTGACGGGGTAGGTCGCGCCACCTTGCGATTCACTCGGCGTCCAGGAGAACTCGCCGCTGTCGGCATCGATCGTCATGCCCGCAGCCAGTGAGGTCGCATCCAGACTGAAAATCAGAATATTGGCTGGCACGTCGGCATCGGTTGCGGTCGCTGTGAAGGCCAGACTGGCCTGTTCGTTGACGCTCTGATTGCCGACGAGCCCCAGCACTGGTGGCACATTATCGGCATTAACCGACGTCGTGGTGTCGGGAGTAAGCGGAGCGGTTTCTTCATTCCCGACTCGGTCCCGAGCCCGGCTGTAGAAAGCGTAACGATGACCCAACTCACCGGAGAAAATTGCTTCGGTATACTCTACTGCTGTCAACCACGTCTCAAAGGGGCCGTTGTCCTTAGAGACCAGAATATCGAAACTTTGCAGCCCCGATCCTAGAGCATCGTCGACTCCTTGCCAGCTGACGATAAAGCTGTCGGCGTCGGCGTCTTCGGGCAACATGTGTACTTGGCTGGCGGGGCCAACCGCGTCGATCACGTTAGAGACTTCGTTCGTGTCGATCGACAGTTCGGAGTCAAAGACGATCGTGGCGGCATTGGTAATCACTGCTCCAGTTTCGCGATCGTTCTTCGGTCGCACAGAGAAGGTCACATAACCCTGGCCAATTCCGTTGTCATCGTTGGGAGGCAAAAAACCCAGCAGCGGGTTATCGGGTAATTCCCCAGTAGCGGGGTCGATACTGGATAACAACCAGCTGACGATTCCAGTCGAAGGTTGGATCGAGGCACTTATCTGTACGAGCAGTTCGTAATCCTCAGTGCTAACGTCGACTTGAACGACGTAAAAACTCCGTCCGGCAGGTATCTCGACAACTTGATCCCCAAACCCGATTTCGGACAGTTGTAATGTTCGCCAGTCGAGGTCTTCGTCAAGTTGATCGGTAACTGAGACTACCTGAGCCGGCGCGGTAGCATCCGGAACGTTCTCGAAATTTATTGTGTAAAAAAGCCGCGAATCAAGCGGCAAGAACCCTTCTTCGCCAAATCCATCGGGACCGATTTTGTCGTTAGGATCTTTGGGGGCGACAACTAGTGTCGAAGCTTGTCTGTCGAATTCAGTAATTTCCGTTATAAGTCTTCGATCCTCTTCACTGAGAGCAACCCATGCGTCTCGACCTGTCCTGTCACGATCGCGTTCAACCGACGGGAAGAAAGCAGTATTAATGGCAGTTTCAATCAAGCCAGCCCCATCCAAAACGATCTTGACTTGCGCGATCGTCTTTAGGGCTCCGAAAGGCAAAAAACCGGTAAATACGCCCGGCAGCATACCCTCCAATTGTTGTAAGAATGGCTTGGCACGTTTCGCAGAGGCATTGAAATGAGCTCGCGATTCGGCTTGATTGACGCCGTTGTTTTCCATGCCGAGTCGTTGTGGAGGGCCGTTGACTACGGAAGTCATGTCCGCTCCCCGTTTTGAGATAATCTCCATTATACTCTTGGGCCGGCGACCGTAAATTATTCCACGTTTTTTGCCACCTCGCAGGCCAACGACATCGGTGAAGTTCACGGGATCGTTGCCGACGTATGAGTAGGAATTCGCTTCACCGCCCAAGTAGCCGAGAGGATCGACTTGCATGAACCTCCCCAATGAACTGGCATAGTGGCGATAACCCATAGCGACCAATCCGTTGCCGTCGTCAGTAGCTCCTTGTTCGCCGACGAATTGAAACGGGTTCGCTACGGTTTCTGATTTCGATGCGACCGCGCCAAAAGGAGAATAAGAGTATTGGTTAACGTAATCATCACCGCTGGCTGTCAACCCAACCGTGGAGCCGACAGCATCGAAATCGTAGAAAAACTGGCCGCCGTTTGCCTCATTTCGCCCGACTAAACCCAAGCCGAAGATGTTCTCCGCAACTTGATTTCCTTGGTCGTCGTATTCCGAAGCGGGATGCGAGAAACCAACGATGTCATGAAGAAAATTAGTTCCTTCGCCGTTCAGTCGAGCTACTCTTCTATTGCCAAGACCGTCGTATTCGTACTCCCACGTTCCTTGTGGCGTGGTGGCAGCAACAAGCCGGTTCTTTGCATCGTACACAAACTCGGACAGCTCCTGACCGTCGATGATTGATGTCAGATTTCCATCCGCGTCGTACTGGTAATTCTCACTTCCGACGGCAAGGTATTGGTCGAGACTGTTGGTAAGAACTTCCCTGGCCGATCCATTTTCAATTGTGCGATTTAGGTTTCCGTTAGCGTCGTAGACATATTCAACCAACCGAGTGGGATCGATTTCGCCCTCGGGTGTAAGTATTGCGCTGGTCAGTTGGCCGACGCGGTCGTATCCATATGACCAATTTCCCTGGTCACTAATCATCGTGACTCGTCGCCCAAGAGAATCGTATTCGTAGACGAACTCGGAATTGGTGTTTCCGTCAGGGGCGTGATTCGCCAAGCGAAGCAGGTTGCCATTGGCGTCGTATTGGTATGTAGTAAAAGTATCGTTGCGGAGTTGTTTTCGACTAATCTTTCCGTCAGGTGAATAGTCGTAGGTGACGAACGGTTCGCCCAGGTCGTCGGTCAGTCTCCGCAATCGACCTGTTGTGTCGTATTCATACCGAATTGCTGTATTGTCAGCGCCAGTTCTCCGGACTAACTGCCCCGCCTGGTATTCATATGCCAGAAAACGCCCAGACGGGAAGTCGGCGCGAGTGAGGAGTTCATTTTCATACGTAAAATTGGTTAATCCAAATGAATCACTCACGGTTTCTAAATTGCCAGACTCCGTATAGGTGAATGATGTGGTATCACCCCCGACAATTCGTTCTTCCAGCACTTGCCCGTGGGAACCGTAGGTGTATTCGATCGTCTGCCCACGACGATTGGTGTAACTAGTCAGATTGCCAGTTGCGTCGTACTCGAATTGCTCGACAGGTGCGTCCTGAAGCTGAATCCATATCTGATTCCCATTGCTATCGTACTCATAAAAGGTCGCATGTCCCTTTGGATTCGTAGACGTTGTCAGTGAGTTGTTGGGAGCTGCGAATTCGTACGAAAACTCGTTTCCAATGCCATCTACAAATGTCTTCATGTTTCCGAGAGGATCAAATTCAAATCCTCGGTGGGTTGCATCTGGCAGGACAATATTATCGAGTTGACCAGTTACGTCATATTCAATGAGAGTTACCCCGTCCCGGGGATCGCGAATCTGTTCGATTTGCCCAATATCGTTGGCAAACAGAGTGGTTGAGTTACCGAGAGCATCGGAGAGGACCGATATGCCGAACTCAGGGTATTCAAATGTTATTTCCTCCTCACTATCGTTAAAGTAACGCCTCACGATTCGCCCAAACGAATCGTATTCAAAAGATTCGATGGCTCCGGTTTGATATTTGATCGATTTGATCGTGTGTAGCTTCGTTAGATTAACATCGGTATTGTACGTGTACTCGATTAGCCCACTCGGTGTCGTTGCACTGATTAAATACTGTCGCGCGTCATCGTATTCGTAATCGGTAATTCGCCCGACCGCATCCCTGAGTTGTGTGATTCGACCGACATTGTCGTAGCTTATTGAAATGCTGTCGCCGTTCGAGTGCAGGAGCGTGGTGAGTTGATCTCCCGAATAGGTTGCGATTATGCGGTTGCCGTTGTTGTCCTCGACATAATCTAGTTTTCCATCGCCGTGAAACACCACGACATTTTTATTGAACGCTTGCATCAAAAAGTTGTCTACATTGGCGAATAGAGTAACCCCGCGGTTTTCCGCGCTTCGATAGATGTTCTCTTTCTGCAGCAGAAAGACGTGGCGTGTCCCAAATGCGTCTACGATGATAGTTTCGTCATCGATCCGTTGGATTTCGGTCGTCCATGAATGGTCCCATCCGTATCCAAAGGGACCGACGTTGAAACGCGACGACAAATCGCTAAAGAAGGCGCGCTCGACCGACAGTGCCAAGCCCGGCATTGGATTGAGAAGGTCAGTGACATTGGTGATCGAGGGCGGCATCCCCGAGGAAGATGCTTGGCTTATCTCAAAACCTAATAACCGTTCGACGTCAGTCGTGTAGATCCCCAACAGGCTAAGATAGGATGCGTTCTCGTCAAGCGCAGCGGTCAACTCGCCCGCGGTTGAGCCGATTTCGGACGTAAAGTTTTGCCAAATCGCATCCCATCCTTCGGTCGCAATGGATTCCGGCCTGAGGACATCCTTGGCCGCATCCCAATTAATCACTTTATTCTCATCATTCACCCTCCGCGCATCAAAGTAGATGTATCCATCTTGTATCGTCGGTTCGAAACGGACTTGCACGTTGCTGATTGCACCCGGAGGCAAAACACCCGCCGGCCCTTGTTGATTGATGCCAAGCACCTGCAACGAGGAAGATGAAAAACTGTTTTGACCGAGTAGCTGTAGTTCCGCGTTTAACGCGTCAATTTGGATCAGTGGTGCAGGCAGATCGGTTTCGCCCGTGTTGCGATAATAAATCGAGAGGATGCCACTTTGAGTTCTGCGAATTTGGCCCGGACTTTCCAGTTCGACGGCTACCTCTCCGATTGGTCCATTGGTAACTGTGAAGCCGTCTGCCAATACGAATGATTTCGCATCATCGTCTACACGCAGGTCGTAATCGCCCGCCTCCATTCCCGCCAAATCAAACTGAACCCAAAGGGTATTCGAGTCCCTCCACCAAACCTCTTCCGCTGCCAGGACAGTTTGATCCGAAGCGATCAAGGTTGGCACGGTATTGATTGTGTACTGGGCCCCAGTTAGCTCGATCGTCGCCGTCCCCCGATGACTGCCATAGTTCGGTTCGGCCGAACGAATTTCAAAGCCAATCAAATCTGCCGTAATGTCGTACGCTTGGCTGCCTCCCGCGCCTTCGCGACCGTGCAGAAGAATATAGTAGGCTCCTTTTCGCGTGCCGGAGATACTCAGCGACTGTTCGCGCAAATGGAAGTTTTCAAATACGTCATCGAAAACCGCTCTCGTTGGCGGAGCATCATAACGGACATAGAACTCGGCCTGCCCGACGTTTGCGAGGTTGGATGCAACGAGCAAATCCTGGCCGGCTTCGACGTCTACTCGATAGTAGACATCTTGATCTCTTTCGATGTCACCACTGGTCGTCACCCCCAGTTCAAGTCGGGTGACGTCCAGCATCGTGAGCGATTGGGAGGTGCCGCGATTGTTGGTTTCTTCCGCCTCGCGAATTTCGTTGCGGATGTCGGTGTGAACTATTACGTAATAATCACCCGGCGCAGCCGCCGGCAGCCGCGCCGAAGTGTCTGCCGTATAGGATTGACCTATTTCCAGGTCACCCACATGTGGAACTCGGGCGATAAGTGGATCGTCGAGATCCCAGGTCGGATCTGCCGACAGATAGACCGAATCGGTCCATTGTCCGACAGCCGGAAACTGACCATCATTTCTAACGGTCCAAGTGATCGGTGTCGGCGGTACTTCTCCTGCCACGGCTGTTGCGGGAACTTCGATTTCGCCAACTGTTAGATCCGCTGGAGGCGCTAATGTTATTGGAAATGCTTCTGCGCTGATCGCGATATTATTATCGTCAGCTCCATTCTCGAAAATCAGGTTGCCTCCGTCTGTTTCGACGAAGACGTAATAGGGACCGGACAGGTGAGCGGGGACACGAAACGTTTCCGCGCGAACCACGGATTCGCCCGCACTCAAGCTGACATTAACTGGCACACGGCCAAGAAACGTGTCTTGATTTTTGTCGAGGAACTGGTCCTTCGACAGGTAAATGAACTCCTGCCAATGATCGGGGACGGTCGCGCCGAGACCCGTGTTCGAGACAGTGTATTCGATCGTCAAAGGCTGGTCCGCGTAACCGAACTCCGGTTGTGAAACCTCCGTGACTTGCAAGTCGGGGGGGGGCGTCAGTGAAACCGGCAGGTTAACGACCGTCGTGTTATTGCTTTCACCCGTATGTTCAAATACCTGTCTCCAAAAGTCGGTGACTACATAGAGCTTAAGATCTCCCGATAAACCAATCGGCAAATCGACGGATACATTCCGTGTATAAGACTCATCAACGGCCAATAATCCATTGTGCGACAATCGATCGAGCAGCAGGTCGCGGTGCGGCTCGATCAAATCATCTGTCGAAAGATAGATCGAATCAGTCCAGTGCGTCTCCCGGTCGTGCGTGTCCCCGGGTCCGCCATTCGTTACCGTGAATTCTAATTCCAGAGTCTTTCCGGACCACGCCGGTTCCAAGGTGACCAAGTTCGTCACTTGCAGATCTGACGGAACAAACAGCAAAACCTCGGCGGGAACCGACCTCGTGTTGTTGTCTTCCAGAAAACGCTCGTCTACCTCGTCCTCAAAATCGGTTGTTACGAACAGGTGTAAATTACCGGAAATTCCCGCAGGCAACGTGACGGGGAAGTTAGTAGTGTACTGTTGACCGGCACCCAATCCTCCATCGCGTTCTAGTTCGCCGAGGACGATATTATCTTCGGTGGTCTCCAAATCATTGTCTTCGGATAATACGAGCACATCGAGCCAGGATTCAGCAACCGTTGGTTCGCTGCTATCATTGACAACTGTCCATTGAATTACGGTGGCGGAACTGGAAACAAGCAGCTCAGGTACGTCGATGTCAATCACTTGCAAGTCGGGCGGCGGTGGGAGTGGGACGAGAGTGACATCAATCGGGGCGCCTGTGCTGCCCAAGTTGTTTCCTTCGGCATTTTCCCCGTCGACGTGTTCGGATACTGTTTTCGTGCTGTCAGTTTCGACCAGTATAAAGAACGTTCCGCCTATTTCTTCCGGAAGCACGACTGTCTCAGTAGCCGAGTAATTCTCCACTGCCGCCAACTGCCCGACGTGCTCGAACTCGCCCAGTAACACGTCCTGGGACTCGCCTTCAGTCTCTAAGGTTTCATCAGTAGACAAGTAGATGCGGTCTATCCAAGTCGTGGAGTCGGTCGCGTTGAACCCTTCGTTGGAAACTTGCCAATTGACCTCAATCTCCTCACCGCTGTTGGCTGAAGCCGGCGCTTCGACGGAGAGAACTTGTAAATCTGCCGTCGGCGGAAATTCGACTTCCGATTCGTCAGATAGCCCCTCGTCGTTGGGAACACTACCGCCAGGCCAAATGGGAAAGCGACCAGCTCCGGTGACACTACTGGTGGCCTGTCCAGGTCGGGCGCGAAAATAGTAATAACATCTGTATCCCGGCGGACACCGCGGGGGAGGTGGTGTTAGAGTTACCGTGTGCGTATAGATTTCGCCGGGCTCGAGAACGCCATCGAAATCGCCTTGAGCCGGGTAGCTTCGAACACTGTATCGGCGATTGACGGAGTCTCTCATTTCCAGCGCCAAACTGTCCGTCCAACTTCCCTGCAGGGGTATCTCCCCCGTGTTTTGAACGGTCCATGAAATCCTTATGGGATTTCCAAAGAAGCCTTGACTGTTAACGCCAACGTCTAGCACGGACAAATGGCCAGGGGGAATGGCGGGCGCAACTTGAACAGTTGTACCGCTAACCGTTAGATTGTTGTCGTCGAATTCGAATTCGTATTGTGCCAATCCGGTATCGGTCTGAATTAACACGTAGTACTGGCCGCTGATCGTCTGTGGTATAGCGGCGGTTAATGATTGAACATACGATTCGCCGGGCGATAGGAATGTCGGGTTTTCGACCGTGCCCATATTGTGATCTTCACTTGGATTCAGTTCGGTGTCTGCCGACAGCCAGACCCTATCGATCCAACGGGCGGCGTCAGTGGCACCGTTCCCCTCATTCGTCACTGTCCAGGAAAACGTGGCGAATTGATCGGCCGTCGCGTCGTCAGGTACCGTGATGCTTGTCACCTGTAAATCGGCATAGGGCGTTAAGTTGATATGGAAGGCGCCGCCAATCGCATCATTATTCTCATCGGCCGACAGAGGCCGTTCGACGGTCGTGTTCCAGGAATCGGTGAGGACGACTATCCTGAAATCGCCGCCGATTCCGTCTGGCAGTTCAAACGCTTGTGCCCGCGTGTAGCTTTCGCCGGGAGCGAGTTGAATCGGGTTGTCGAGTTGGCCGAGAAACAGGTCGTCGCCGATCTGATCATCGTCGGAGGCGTAAACGTAATCGATCCAAGTTCCGGTGGCCGTGCCGTTGCCGTTGTTTTTCACGGTCCACTGGACGTCGACGGAACGACCAGACCACGATTCGTTGGGAGTCGCGATTGACGTGACTTGTAAATCGGGTGAGGTGACGTTGAATGTGTCCGTGTCGCTCACGACGTTGTTGTCTTCACCTCCCGCCTCGACAATGTAATCATGCAGGTCCGCTTGGACTACAAGGCGATGGGGACCAAGCAAATCGGTTGTCACCCTCACCTGCTCCGTCCGTACGACTGACTCACCAGGGCCCAACACACCGCTGTACGTGAATTCGTTAAGCACGATGTCGTCACCAGCAACATTGTCATCGGAGATTGAAATCTGGTCGCGCCAATCTCTGGCCGTGGCTACATCGCCTTGGTTGGTTATCGTCCAGGTAACGTCAATTAATTCGCCAACGACGAGATCCTGCGGCGTCTCGATGGAACTCACCACCAGATCCGGTGACCGGAGTGTAAAGGTGGCGTCGTCGAGCAAATGGTTGTTCGCGTCATTGTGTTCGCGAACCCCATCTTGGGAGTCGACATGAACAACGAAACGACGCTGGCCGGCGTCTGCCGGCAAAGTGATCGTCTCGGTCCGTTGCAGCGACTCACCCACTGGCAGCGTAGTCGCATAGGAGAAACTTGTAACGAGCGTGTCGCCTCCAATGTTCGCATCGTCCGACAAATAAATCGCTTCCCGCCAGTTCTCGTCCGCAGCCTCGTCGCCCTGGTTCTTGATCGTCCAGGAAAATTGAATTTGCTGGCCCGCCACTCCCTCAACCGGGGCGATGATGTCCGTGACGATCAAGTCCGGCGCGTTAATGTGAATCGGCTCGATGCGGATGTTGTTCGTTTCATTCGTTTCTTGCTGGCCATTATTCGCATTCGCCACAAAGATCAAGAATACGTCTCCAGCAGGCACGAACCAGGGAGCTGTAACATCTTCGTCCGTCGTGTACGAGCCGCCGGCGGCCAAAGGAATATGTGGGTCCGATTCCAGGTTGATCAACAAATAGTCCGCATTGGGCCCGCTGGGATCGAGGACCTGGTCGGAAGATACGTAAACATAGTCCCGCCAGGTGCGAACTGCCGCTCCGTCTCCGGAGTTGGTGACGGTCCATTCCAGCGAAAATGGAGTCCCACGGTCGATACTCTGCGGAAACGCCGCGGCGGTCACCTGTAAATCTGGAGCCGTAATCTCGATTGGAGTGGAACGTAGATTGTTGTTTTCGTCTGCTTCGTTAATAACGCCGTCCGAGTCGGTGACGAACAACAAAAACCAGTCACCGGGAGCGACATTAAACGGAATCGTGTAATTGAGCGGCGAGTTATAGGTCTGGTCCACATCCAAAAGCACCGGCGAATTAGTCGAGCCGATTTGGTTGTCGGGCGTGTCGCCCGTAAGGTCGAGTACGGGGTCTGGTGAAAGATAGACTCTGTCACGCCAAGTTTGTACAGTCCGTCCAGTTCCAATGTTCCCGACCGTCCAAGTCCCGTTGACCTGCTCGCCCCAACTGGCCGTGGCGGGAGTCGAAGCCGCCGAAACTGTCAGGTCTGATGAAGTCACGGTGATGGGGCGCGAGAGTAGATTGTTGTTCTCGTTCGTTTCGGGCTGGGCATCGACTCTGTCGACAGCGAGCAAGAGAAAGTAGTCGCCAGTTGCGAGATTAGCTGGCAGCGTGACGTTGTGGCTCGGCGCGTAGTTGCCGCCAGCCGCCAGCGGACTGTTCGGAAACGCGGCTCGAAACCCTAAAAAGGTGTCGGGGTTGGGGCCATCGAGATTCAGAACGGGGTCGGTGGAGAGATAGGTCGAATCCTGCCAATCACCGGAGGCCGCCCCGTCGCCAGCGTTGGCAACCGTCCACTGAACGGAGATAGTCTCCCCGCGCACCGCCGCCGCTGGAGCTGTCAGCGTCGTCAAATTCAAATCCGGCGCCCTAACCTCGATGGGACGAGTAGCGATATTGTTCGTTTCATCCAATTCGTCCAGATTATCTGAACCGTCGGCGAGAAACAATAAAAACCAGTCACCGGGAGCCGTGTGCGACGGGACCGCCACGTCGGTAGCCGTTACGTAGTCGTCGCCGCCATCGAGCGATCCGGGAGAGGGTCTCGACCTAAGCAGAATGTCCGCGTTTGGACCAGTCGCGTCGAACACGTCGTCTGTCGAAAGGAACACCGAGTCTTGCCAGCCGCTGGTCAAGTCGACAGTGCTGGCATTGGTAACCGTCCAACTTACCGAAATCGTTTCGTTCCAATCCGCCGTCGCGGGACCGGTGGGGGCGGAGATCTCAAGGTCGGGGACGGTAACTTGGATTGGTCTTGAAGTCGCATTGTTGGCTTCATCGAGTTCCGCTTCGCTATCCATATCATCCGTCAGCAGGAACAGGAAATATGAGCCGGCGGCGACGCTAGTCGGAATCGTCACGTTCCGTCCGCTGGTGTATTGCTCTGTCGGAAGAAGTGGATCCTGGTTGGGGGCGGCGAGCGTGCCCAACAGAGTGTCCGCGTTGGGCCCGCCGGGATCCAATTGCGCGTCGGCTGATAAGTAAACTGCGTCTCTCCATGGCGAATCAGTGGCTCCGGAACCGGTGTTGGTGACGCTCCAATTCACGGCGATTTCAGTACCGCGGCGAGCTGTTGCCGGCGCATTGATTTGCGTGACCTCCAAGTCGGGCGCCACAATCGTAATCGGCTCCGCGCGAATGTTGTTAAGCTCGTTGCCTTCCGCTTCATTCTCGTTGTGATCGGAGACAACGATTACAAACCACTGCCCTGCCGCCAGGTTATTGGGAAGAAAAACGTCTTGCTGTTCGAGATAGCTTACCCCTGGTGCGAGAGGCGCATGCGAGGCTGCCGAAACATCCGCCAAGAACAGATCGGCTTGCGGTCCGGACTGATCTAGTTGCGCGTCGGCGGACAAATATATGGCGTCGAACCAGGAATTCGAGGTCGCCGAATCTCCGGTGTTGGTAACGCTCCATTCTACCTCGATCGATTCCCCCGGAGTTGCGTTGGCGGGGAGATTTAGCGCAGAAACCAGCAGGTCGGCAGGTTCGATTGTGCGAAAGTTGTGGATGGTGGCGATTTCGTCAGGCGAGAGATGCTCCATTGCCCGATCCGGCAACAGTGCCAGAGCCTCCGCCTCGGCTGCGGCTGCGGCGCGGCCGTCGGTTTGGATGGCGAAACTCAACAGGTTCACTACTTCGCCTGCCGGCACGGTAACTTCGTAATTCCACAACAATGCTCCCTGACTACCTAGGGTGACTCCAAAGGGAGCGATTCGACCTAAGCCATCGTGTAGCAAATGTGACAACTCGGCTATGCTCGCGCCGCCTTCGACGCCGTCGTCAGTAGCGAACCAAAGATCCTGATCGTTGAGGACCGTGTCGCCACTAGATGTCGCGGTGACAATCGATTCGTCTGCCGAACCCAACGCGCCTGTGTAATTGACATTCACGGTGATCGGCCCGCCGGTGGGGTTGTGCAGCGAGTCGAGAATTCTGGCGAAATTGCCGTCAGTTGCCGGCACATAGACTCTCCGCTGCACATTCAGGTTCGACAGCGAAAGCGAAGGAAGGGCCACGGTCCGGTCGCCGTCTTCGAGCACCGGGGAACCAAAACCGCTTGAGTATGTCGTGCCATCGATAGTTAGCGAGTAGGCGTTTACGTAAGATTCGAACCGATCTGCAACTCCACCTGGCGTGCGTCGCCCCCCTTCGATAATCGCGCCAGTGTTGGACTGAATGTCGTATCGGAATCCGTCTTCGTCGCTGAGGACAAAGCCGACGTTGAAATCCGTCTCGTAGCGGTCGTCCGGATCCTCACCGAATTCCATGTTGAAATTCTGGTTCATGGGGATACCAGACAAGTCGAGAATGTCCGGCCCAGCCGATAGTGCGTATCTGCCGGGTAGCGTTTGCGGGGGAAAGTGAATCGTTGCCACGTTGCCGGCAACGGAGACGCTGGTTGGTACAATCGCAGTGCCGTCGGCGTCAACAAATCCATGCACATCGTCGACCGTGAACGACGATGGGTCGATGGCGGCGGAAAACACGAGCGAAAACTGATCGATGCCCGGCTCGGCACTGTCACCTCGTGCCGGCGATTGATCGATGACAAGCGGACCGGTTTCAAAGACAATGAACTCGACTACCTCGTCTGCCCCAACACCGTCGCCGTTAAGGTCGCCCAGAGGATTTCCTTCGTTGTCTTGGATACCTCCGGCCGATTTGATGGTGCCGCGATAGTAGCCTGGTGCAGGGTTGATCGAAAGATTTACGGTCCGTAGGCCGTCGAACTGTGGGAACCAAGGGAATATCTGGTCGTCTGCCGATGGGTTTTCAGGTGAGTCAAAAAAGCCATCGACTCCCGCTTCTCGCAGTTCGAAGCTGGTGACGCTGGCCGCAGCCACTGGGTCGAGTTTTCCGACCTCATCGAACACGACGGCAACTTGTTGGGGAGCAAACGCCCCGCCAGGAATCCTTGGTATCGACACGAAGGCATCCGAGCGGCTGGGAGCGCCGCCGCTCCCGTCGTTCAATAGCACCGTGACGTTACCGGCCTCGGTCGAGGCGGTTACGATATCCAGATCGTCGCCGGCGTCGAGTTTTCCGACGACCAATCGCTCGGGTTCGTCACCCACGGTAAAGTCGTCCCCTGCCACGAACCCGCCGCTACCGTCGCCGATCAAGATCGAGACGACACTGTCGAAGCCATTCGACGTGACAACATCCTGATTTCCGTCGCGATCCACATCGGCAATCACGACGGAGGATGGTTCGTCGGCCGACAACTCGACAAAGGGCTGGAAGGTGCCGTCGCCATTGCCGAACAGCAGCGATATTGTCTCGTTCTCAGGATTGACGGCGACGATATCTAGATGTAAGTCGGCGTTCAAGAGTCCTGTGGCGAGGTGATCCGGTCCTCCCGCGTTGAGGCCACCGGAGGTGTCGAATAGAGTTAGATTTCCGAACGTGCCGTCGCCGGCTCCCAACCGAATTGAAATCGAGACGTCCTTTTCGCTCGCTACGATCGCGTCGAGATTCCCGTCGGAGTTGACATCCGCAAGCTGAAGTCCAGTGGGATCCGAACCGACCGAATACTGTTGCGGGGCTTGGAAATCTCCGCCGCCAAGACCTCGCAGAACCCACATATCGGACGATCCGCCAATAACAACGATGTCGAGGTTATTGTCGTTGTCGAGGTGTCCGGCCTGGATCCCTGCTAGATAGGAGCTGGAGTCCAAAACCGGGAAGTGGGCACCCTGGAACTGACCGCTGCTGTCGCCGTACAGAATCGTAACGCCGGCGTTCAGTGTGTCGAAATCGCCATGATTCGCCACGGCCACGTCCAGATGCGTATCCCCATTGAAATCCCCTGAAACCAAGGCGACAGAATTCCCTGGAATAATCGTAGCGATGGGGTCGCTGAATGCGCCTGTTCCGTCGCCCAACAATACAGTCACCGTCGAGGGCCCGGTGAATTGGCCGAGTCCCGGCATTACGACCGTTGCACCTGAGTTGACAGTGATGATGTCTGTCGCGCCGTCCTTGTTAACATCGCCTAATACAACGTCCTCAGGCTCACTGTAGGGAAGTTCCGGTACGATGAAGTCGACAACCGGGCCGGTGCTGTCCGGCAACAGCAAGATATTGTCGGCCGCAATTCCTTGTATCGGTGCGGGCCCGATCCCGTATTGTTGAAACTTGATCTGAAAATCGGTTCCCAAAACGATGCCGTGTTCGGCAGCCAACTCGTCCAGGTCGAAGCTGAAGGATTGGTAATCATCGTCGTCGTCATCGTCGCCAGCAGTGCCACCGGGTTCACTATCATCCGCTTCTTCAAGCGTAAACAACCGGTACCAGTTGACACCGTCAGCGCTCATCGAGACACCGTCACCTGGAAACGAGTTGGCGAACGATTCGGGCAATGGCTCGAACGTCTCGCCCTCGAATGGCCGCAAGGAGAATTGAAGTTCGACGTTGTCCTGACCCAACAGGTCGATTGTCAGAGTCGCCTCATTCAGGGAGGGGACCGGTAATTGCGGCGGGTTGGGATCCTCTGGACCGTTCCGCGCCAACAGCACTCCGCGTGATTCGCCGCCACTGGCATCTTCAACGACCGTCTCGAAACCTGGAATATCGTCGTCGACATAGAGACTGTAGGAGCAACTCCAGTTCGACAATCCCTCGTCGGTCAAGCCGTCCACAGTCGGATGGACGGGGTTGGCGATCGATACTGTTTCTTCGCACCCCGCCTGTCCCTGGACGTGACCATTGAGCTGCGCTGACCAGGGCGTCCAATTCCAAGAATTCTGCGGATCGTTGAGCGTCAACAGGCCGGTTGTTTCACCAGCGCGGAGCCAGGAAAGAACATTCTCGAACAAATCGTTGCTGAGATCGTCAGACAACGAGTTCTCGAGTTCCATACTCGTGAGCACGACACGACCGAGCGCTCCACCGCCTTCAAGTACCTCGGCCAGATCGCTCGTGCCGTTGTTGTCTTCGTCGTCTTCCAGGCCAGTGTAGTCGGGCGCATTCCCGCCGACATAGATTACATCGAACTCGGACAACTCAGCCACGGAAAGGGCCGCGAATTCTTCCGGTGCGGCAATGACGTAGTCCAAGTCTTCTACGAGTCCCAGTTCATCCAGCGCGAACACGCTTTGATTGGAGTACATTAACAGCCAAGGGGCGACGTCCGTATCGGCATCCAGCACGGCATGCCATTGTCCATTGGCCGGTCCGAACTCGTCGGTGATCCGAATCTGCCCGTCATTGGTAGACTGCGCTGTCCAATGGGCCTCGGGAACAGGACCGGTCTCGAAGCCCTCGACCAGCGGAAAGGTCAACATCAACCGCGGCTCAAGCTTCTCGGACATAGACCGCCGGAGAGCATGCTGCTTCGATTTTCGCAGCTTTGAATGTCGCAGCTTTGAATGTCGCTGCTTTGAATGTCGCTGCTTTGAATGTCGCTGCTTACGTTCTTTATGAAGGTACCCGCGCATTGTATCCCCTTAGTGAAAGTGACAGCTATCGTTGCAGACGGTACGCCTTAATCGATGTGCTCGATTATAGTAAATTGAGCCTCAAACCGCCAGTTTTCATGATGTCGATTACGGAAAAAGGGCATAAATCTAGCCTCGCTGGAATTCACGTTGTCTCGAGTGACATCACCCACATGGGTGCGGCCTAATGACGCCTCAGGCTCTCCCTGGTGCTGTAGTGGGAGCCGGAACAATGGCGTGTTGTTTGAGTACGTTGCTCACAGAGCTATGAGACACTCTGTGACCTATATTCCCGAGGGCGTCTGCAATTCGGTCGTAGCCCCACGAAGGGTTTTCGCGAGCAAACCGAACGACCAGCTGCTTTACTTCATTCGGCAACTGTGGCCGTCCTGTCTTCTTTCGCCTATCGCTGTAGTCCCATTTTTTCGCGACGAGTGTTCGATGCCAGCGAAGGATTGTGTCGGGCGTGAACAGTGTGTCAATTAGCGAAGTGTCGATGAGGTAGCTGCGACTGAAACGGGTACCTTCGCCGTGGACGGGCATTCGGGTTACGCAGCTTGCGCGGCTGATTTGCGGCGGCCGAGATTGCGGTAGAATCGTTGGGGTAAGTCCGCAAATGCTCGGTGTTTTGGGGTGGGATGAGTTTTTTGACCCCACGGTGCGCCGGCGCAAACCGGTGAGTAACAGAGAGTGAAAGTCTCTCGCAGTATAAAGGAGTAGCAACCCATGCTGACCCCGAGTCATGCGTGCGTCCAGGTAACTGTGCGGGCGAAGCGTTGACAGGGGAACGTGCGGGCCAGGTATTGAGCCGCGAAAGTAAAATAACTCCGAGGGGCCGACGGCGTCGTGTGTTCCGGAAGGCAACATGGAAACGTTCGTTACTTGCGAGAACGTTCTCCGCCCTCGCGTGGTCCTAGACCCTGTGCACGTACGGAAGTTACTTACACGGGAGCCGGGAGATCCCGTCTTTGGCCTTGGAAATGTTCCAAGGTCCGCGTTGTGAATCCGGAAGGAGTACGACAACGGTGTACGGAGACTGGAAGTCTGACAGGCTGATAGTAGCTGAGAAACGCCCGAACAAGGACTACGGTGCGCCGCGGTCGGCGGAGGGCGTGGAGCCAAGCAGCCTGACCAAGGGGAATTCGTTCAACGAAACAGGTTCCGGACACAGCGCCGGTGCGGTTCGATATGGTCAACTCTAAACGGGCACGAAACGAGAAATCGCGGATACAGCCAAGAGATCGTACCTACGTCGACCCGTGTAACTTGCAAAGTGCGTTGACTGAATACGGTGTTTGTAGCTTGGTATCCAGGCAACCAATACGCGTCATCACCCTAGGTAGGAGCCTTGTGCGGTAATTCCGCTCGCAGGGATCTGTGCGGGGGGCACCGGGTAACCGGCGTCCCTACCGCGAACGTCGCGAAACGAGTATCCGACAAGCGCGTGCTCAAGTTGATCCGGGCGTTCTTGAACGCCGGTGTCATGGAGAACGGGGTGGTCAGTCCGTCGACAGAAGGCGCGCCACAGGGCGGCCCGCTGTCTCCCTTGTTGAGTAATCTCGTGCTAGACGAATTCGACCAGGAGTTGACGCAACGCGGCCACCGATTTTGCCGGTACGCGGATGACTGTAATATTTACGTTCGCAGTCAACGGTCCGGTGAACGGGTTATG
>JBLHLE010000018.1:0-17323 GCA_047620805.1 Pirellulaceae bacterium | reverse complement strand
CTATCGCGAAACGATCCGACGCTCATTGCTAAAAGACCCAGACAAACGATTCTCCGATGTTTCGGAATTGCTGGCTTGCCTGGGTATCGAAGATGTCGACGGTCAACGTCTGAAAACAACGGCTCCACCAGTTCGTCGAGAATCGCCGGCACAGCGAGAAGAGCCGATTTACATCAGCGACGAAGACGACGACGAGATTAAGCTGGGGCCCGTTCAAGAAGTCCCAACTGCAACTCGCCGCGTTAGTATGCCGCACCTGCCGCACGCAGCACAAAATCGCCCCGTTCCATCCGCGGCGCGTAGTGGAGCGATCCGGAGCAGTGTCGCGCGGAATGGCAACGATGCTCTCTCACAAGTATTGAAAGTGCTGTTGCTGATAATCGCCGTTTGTGTACTTTTGAAATTCCACGTGTTCATGATACCAGCGGCGCTGATTGTCGGCGTCGTCTACCTGGGATACGCCGGACTTAAGAAAATTCGTCACCGCGAGGCAATTCCCAGTGAAACGGTTTCGGTACCGCATTCGCTGATCGCCTGGCGACATCAGACTCGACAATACATGCAAGAGAAACCGCCTGCTGAACAACTAATGGAGCTCACAGGTGCCATGCTTGCGTCGGCGATTGTCATCGCTGTCCTCTTTCTCGGACTGACGGTAGTCTCGGGCGCATTTGAAACTTTTGGCGCCGTAGGGACTTGGTCTACCTACTTCTGGCTGACGCTCACAACGGTTGCCGCAAGTTGGACTATGCTCTTAATGGGTAAACAATGGGAACGCAGCGAAGGCGATTCGCGGATGCGTAGAGTTGCTCTGCTGGCAGCAGGCTTGGGTGTTGGAGCCCTCTCCTGTGTACTCGCCAATGTACTCCTTGTCCCCGAAGCGCAACTGGCCACCGAAACAATTACGGGGCTAGGATTTCCAGCCATGTACGTATCGTATTCGGGCGGCCAAGTCCTGCCTGAAATGGGGGCCTTCATGGCTTACTTTGCCGGGCTATTCGCAGTCATGCGATGGTGGCGACAAGTCGACCCCATTCGAGCTTCGCGGGTTAGCATTTGGAGCACCTGCCTGGTAGTGCTCGTCGCCTTGCTCGTTCATACGGTTTTCGCATTCTCCCAACCTTGGGGTCTCTTGATCGCCGCTGTGACATCGATCTCAGTTCAATTATCTTCGCAGTGGATACGTCCACTCGAAAGCGCTAAACGTGTTTCAGCTCAGGAGGCTGTATAATGGAAGTTTCATTCCCAATTTGGGCCGTGCTGGCCGCGATTGTCGTTGGAGTCGTCGCCGTTACCTGTGGCATCCTCCTTGTAGTCCTATTCATCTCCACGTCGAACCGGCAAAAGTCGGTCGACATACCGCTGAAGATGATTCTCGCCATCGTTGGCTTGCTGGGTTTCTACGGAAACAACCTGCTCGCCGACGGTGCCTCGCTTTCGCCAGACGACGCTGCGGTTGAAGGTGCTATAGAAGGCACTGCCGATGACAGCGAGGCGGTCGCGGAAGATGCCGCGACTGCTGATGATTCTGCAATCCCTGCTGACGAAACTCAGCCTGCTGACGAAACCCAGCCTGCTGAAGCTGACGAACTGGGCTCGCCGCAGAAAGACGATCCGACGGACACGTCGAATCCCGCCGAGGCTAGTAGTAACGTTGACGCCCCCGAATCCGAACCGCCCGCCTCGCCGAGCGAGACATCACCGAGTAGCGAAACAATCGAGCTTTCCGTGCGTCCGGACACAGATCCTGCAGTGGTCTTTCCACCGGGACGCCCCGCTTGGATCGATGAAAAGAATATGGAGTCTGATGTTCATTGGATGGCCGTCAGTTCAGATCCCTGTCGAACCAACAGCGAAGCGGAACTTTCGCTCAGAGAACAAGTATTGGCGACCAGTACGGACTACATTGACGAGTACATATTAGCAGCGGGCGCCTCCAATCGACTCGGCTACTCCATGGATTCGCCAGTAATTAGCGAATTGCTCGACGGAACGGAAAAGTATGCCGAAACGGTTTTCTTCAAAGACATCGGCGATCGGAAAATGGTGCATGTCAAAGTGGAACTCACTCCGGCATTTCGCACCAAAGTAGAGCTCGACTGGCATAATTACGTCGCCACTCGACGGGTCTTATTCACGACCGTTGGGTCGTTTGGCGTCATCTTATTCATTGCAGTCGTCTTCTCTTACCTCAAATTCGATACGGCTACACGCGGCTACTACACTGGCCGCTTGCAGTTTATGGCTGTAGTAGCGATACTGGCAGTCATTGCTACTGGTGCCCTTGTCGCGAAATGGGTTAACGGAATATAGGTTCGCGGCGGATGCTGGCGAAGCTTTGAGTGAGGGCGAGCTCTGCCTTCCCATCGAAGTTGCGATCCTTTTCTTTAATTCAGTCGTGAACGTCTATGTCCAGTGCTTCTGAAACTGATTCTTTATTGATTCAACGCATACGCAGTGGGGATACCGACGCTTGGGGCGATCTTATCGCGCGTTACGAAGGACGACTACTCGCTTTCGTTGAGAGCCGAATCGGTCGTCGTAGTGCGAGCGAAGATATTGTTCAAGAAGCGTTTGTTGGATTCCTCAACAGCCTGCCAAATTACGATGGCCGGCGTCCGTTGGAAAGCTACTTATTTTCGATCTGCGCATACAAATTGACTGATCACTTGCGACGCGAAGGTCGTCGTCCTGCAATTCCGCTATCGTCGGGAAGTGACTCGGGAGGTGAGTGGCAGTTGGCTGGGAACGCTCGACCGGCAAGCAGTATCGCTCGTAGTGGTGAAAGACGTCAGCTAGAAGAAACCGCTATCGTCGAAGCGCTACAAGAGCAAGTCGGACGTTGGACAGAACGCGGCGATTGGGTGAAGCTGCAATGTATCGAGTTGTTGTTTACCCGCGGCAAATCGAACAAATTGGTAGCGCAGGAATTGGATATCACGGAGCAACAGGTAGCGAACTTCAAGTTCGACTTCCTCGCTCGCATGCGAACCATTATCCGTCGACAAAACCTCTCGGAGGATATTTTCCCCGAGCTCTACCAGAACTGATGGAATCGCGATGACTGAACGCTTTACTGAAATCGAGTTAGAAGCTTATCTGGAAGAGGCGTTAACGCCTTCTGACATGGCTGAAGTTGAAGAATGCTTGCGCACCGATACCGCCGTCGCGGAATTGTTGCGGGCCATCATTGCTCGACGCGATGCCGGCATGCACTCTATTGGCGCCGTGTGGCGTCGACACAGAGTCAGCTGCCCAGAACGAAGTCAACTCGGTAGTTTGCTGCTCGGCGCTCTCAGCCAAGAACATTGCGACTACATTAAGTTCCACATCGAAAAAATCGGCTGTCGGGTTTGCCAGGCAAATCTTGAAGACCTGGAACGACAGCAAGAGGAGTCATCCGCAGCGACGACTTCCCGCCGGCGCAAGTACTTTCAGTCAAGCGCTGGCTATCTCAATCCTGACGACGAGTAAGCTTGATTAACAATTAGTTCGTGCGCGAATCTAGCTTGTCCATTGAGTGCGCTCTGTCGTCCGATTTTCAGCCGACAGAAATCTATCGCATCACAAGGAACTGAACGATGAATCACAAACGTGATAAAGCGGCGTTCGCGCTGCGCACCTATCAACCATATCTGGCGGGCGCTGCAATGTTTGCTATCGCCTGCGGTCTGATGGGAAAAGAACTTGGCGATCTGCATAAACAAGCTCAAGCAGCACAGCAACTCGAGCAACTCGGCTTCAGCTTTCTTTATCAACAGGATTCCGTAAAGCACAACTCCGTTCTGGGCAACCTTCTCGACAAGAACTACTTTCGGCAGGCCGTCGTCGGTTGGTGCTCCAACGTCACGGTCTCCGACAAACAAATCGAGTTGCTCAAAGACCTCCGAGGTCTGAAGTACCTCAATTTGAGCGGTACGAAGATTGGCGATAAATGTTTTCGACAGCTGGAGAAGCTGCCCGAACTAAAACGGCTCTACGTCTACGGTACTGCGCTGACTCACAAGGGCGTGCGACGCCTGAATCACTATCTGCCCAAGTGCACGGTGTACCACGACGCCGGAGTCCAACGGGCAAAGAATGCATGTTAGGCATATAACGGCCGAATACTTTTTGAATTCTCCGGCAGGGGGCAAGTCGACAGTTCAGGAAATTTATAAACCTGCGACTTAGCCCTCGCCAATGCCGTTGTGACATTTCAACCCACGGACAGGCGTTGCGGGGTCCGTCAATTCCCGCAATCCAGATTCGCTCGTCAGCTGCCAAAGGGCTAATCTTGTCCCACATTCTCTCTGTCGCAAATATCATTTGGTTTCTAATGAAAATCACTTGGGCGTCGCCATATACGATCATCGGGCTCACAATCGGTTGCATTGGATTGTGCTTTGGTGGTCGCGTTCAAATTCGAGGCAGGGCGATCGAATTCTACGACGGCGGCACTAAATGGTTCATTCATCGATTGCCCCATGGGCAATTCACTTTTGCGCTAACGCTCGGCCACACGATTCTCGGGCAGACGGACGCGTCACTCGATATCAGTCGTAAGCACGAGGCTGTCCATGTTGCTCAATACGAACGTTGGGGGCCTTTCATGCTGCCCGCCTACTTCCTCTCATCTATCTTCGTTTGGCAAATGGGGCGACGATACTACCGCGACAATCCGTTTGAACGCGAGGCGTATGACGTCGACGGCGGTGAACACGACAAATAGCATCGAACGAGGCTTTAACGTCAGACTACTCAAACACTAGCCAGTGATACTGCGTTGCGGATCCGAGAATAAGACATTTTGCGTGTGCAGTGTTGAATACGACGCACTATTGGGCAACGCGTTATTGGGTAGTGGGTGGTTCGCGTCGGAGGACATCCATCAAGGCGGGTATCGCACTAGCGGCAGGCGGACCGATTTGACTAATGGCCAAAGCGGCTGCTTTGCGAAGCTCCACTGACTCCTGCTCATTGACAACAATTGCGGTCAGTTGCTGAGTTGCAGCTGCTGCATTCGGACCGATGCGTGATAACCCTTGAATGGCATAGCGGCGAATTTCGGGATCGGAATCGCTGAGAGCGGCCTGCAGATAGGGAACGGCTGCCTGGCCCATGCGTGCCAGTGCTTCCGCCACCGATTCGCGCACGCCCCATTCGCGACGATCGGGCAAAGCGGGTCCAATGGGAACTGATTTGGCATTTGCGGCGACCCGCAACTCCACTGGATCTTCATCCGGCAACTCCGCCAATTGTTTTATGACGTGAGATGGAATCCCGGATCCAGACTGGCCACATCCGGCAGCCAAGACTGAAAAAATCAACAGCGAGAATAGAATGAGCCGGTTCATGAATGTTACCTCGAATACGCGACTACCGAGTAAGTTTCTCGGCCACCTTCTTATTCTAGCCAAACCGCACTGCGTCAGCCATCCTCCGAAATTTCAGCTGCGACAATGCCTCTTCTTACGCTTCGCAGTAATAACTCGTCCGCTAGACTAGAGATAAGCGGCAACCGCCGCCCCCATTTCGACTGTCGTCAACTTACCGCCGAGATCGCGGGTTTTGTGCCCATCCAGCAAAGCGTTCTCGACGGCTCTCTCGACTCGCTCGGCCTGCTCGTGTTGACCGAGATGATGGAGCATCATTGCCACGCTCAGAATTGCGGCGATCGGGTTACAAATACCTTGACCAGCGATATCGGGGGCGGAACCATGAACGGGTTCAAACATCGAAGGGAAGTTTCTTTCCGGATTGATGTTCGCGCTGGGAGCCAATCCCAATCCTCCGCCGATAACGCCTCCTAGATCGGTCAGCAAATCTCCGAACAGATTGGAAGCCACGACGACATCAAAGGATTCTGGGCTGCGGACAAAATTCATCGCGAGCGCATCGCAATGCTGACGATCGGCAACGACATCGGGATATTCCGGTTTCAATTCCTCGAGAATTTCGTCCCACATAACATAGGCGTACCGCAACGCGTTTGACTTGGTCGCCATAGTCAATCGGGAACGTCGAGTTCTCGCGAGTTCGAAACCGTATCGCAACACGCGTTCGACTCCGCGGCGCGAATGTATGCCCGTTTGAATTGCGTGTTCCTCAGGCGTGCCAATTTTGAAGCGGCCGCCAACGCTGATGTATTCGCCTTCGGAGTTTTCGCGAACGACGGCTAGATCGATGTCTGCGGGCCCCTTACCAGCGAGAACACTGGGAACGCCGCGAAACAGTCTAGCCGGCCGCACACATGCATACTGATCGAATGCCTGTCGAATCTTCACCAGCGGTTCGAGCGTCAAGTGGTCTGGCATTTCGTCGGGCCAGCCAACGGCGCCGAGAAAAATGGCGTCGAACTCTGTAAGCTGGGCGAGAAAATCAGCGGGCACGAGGCTCCCATTTTTCCGCCAGTACTCTATCCCCCAGGGAAACGCGTGCAATTTGAACGACAATGCGCTGCTCGCTTCAATCGCCCCGAGAACAAGACAAGCCTGTTCAGTAACTTCGAGGCCGATGCCATCTCCAGGATAAACGGCTATCTTAAAACTGGTCATGAAATCTCTCCGGTCGCAGGGTCGTCTGGATTCAATTCCTGATCGCCGTCAGGATGTTCCTCTCGGTACCGTCGAATCTCGGCCTGTAGCGTTTCCTGAATTCTCAGATTGCGATTGAGTTCTAGTTCAAAGAACCCACGACTGGCGATACTGTCCATTATAGCCAACGCCACCATCCACAAAACTAACACCAGAACGATTGCCCAGTAAATAGCGGCGAACATTTCGTCGCCGATCCAGTGCTCGCCCACGACCATGACTGCAACAATGCCGATCATGATTGAGCCCTGTATCCTGCGGCGAAACTGGCGTTGATAGAAATCTCGCTCGTGATCACCAAGCTGTTGAGACTTTAGCCTGTTCCATTTGCTGTAGTGCCAGAACAGCATTAGCAACGCAACGACGAATAGCGGAATTCCAAAGTACAAACTAGGGAGCATCATTACTTCTGCTAGTGCGTTTCTTCCGACCGAACACAATTCGAACTACCTGCGGTCAAAGCTAGTTCTGCTTCAACCATTCGAGCATAACCCACGTGACCTTGGACAAAGATTCGCCAGAGCATTTCTCGAGCGTGTCTTCGGTCGTGTGCCAATACTGGTTTGCCGCGTTGGGGCGAGGATAGTCAAAGTCGATAATGTCACAGGTCGGAATCCCAACCGCGTTGAGGGCTAAATGGTCGTCGCGAATTTCATATTTAGTTTCGCCGATGAACTCCTTGACGCCGAGCCGTTTCGCCGTTCTCCAAATGTCGTAAACGATTTCCCGCGCTCGCGGGCGGCGCATGCTATTCTGCTCTCGGTAGAGCTGAAGTTCCTTGTCGCCAACCATATCGAGTACTACGCCGGATCGATAGCGATGGCGTGGCGGCGTTCGTCGATAGACGTCTGCGAAGTATTTAGAGCCGAGGAAGTACATGTATTGATCGCGGCGGCTATCGAACAGAAACTCTTCCGCATCAAAGAGGACGAAGTCGACACCCCACCTCGATTTGAGCTTCGGCATGTGGTTCGCCAATTCGCACAGAACGGCGACACCACTCCCTCCATCGTTGGCTCCGATGAATTCTCCCCGCGGATTAATCTTGTCCTCGCTGGGAAACGGCCGCGTGTCGTAATGAGCACACAACAAGACGCGACTTTGCTTCTTAGGATGCCACGTAACGATGAGATTCGTCATTGTTACTTTTTCGCCAGTATCTGGATGTGGAAACGTGTGATTTTGCGGAGTGACCGTCGCCCCCAATTTTTGAAAATGGGCAATCAGATAATCCTGCTGCTTTTTCATGCCCGGCGAAGCGGTCGGACGCCGTCCAAATGCACATATATCCTTGAGATAGCCGTAGCAGCGTTGCGGATCGATCGGGTTTTCGGGGGCCGCACGTGGTGAAACCTGTCCGTTGGCAGTATCGTCCCCAGTAACGAATACGACGTAACATACCACCAGTATTGAGCCCAGCAACGTGCAGCCGAGAATCAACTTTTGGACGTTTGAATTGAGCATGACGATTCCCGACGATGACAGCGATTCTTATTGTTCCGATGCTTTGTTCCGTAGTTCCAATGCTCCATTCTAGCGCATCGACTACTAAACGCAAAGGCGAACGGCGGCCCCTTGCCCAGACAAGCCATCCCAACGGTTACTTTCGACTGCATGACGGAATTTTGGTAGGCAACCCAGTTGGTGGATTTCTCCGCTGCGCGGCTGGAGTTATGATGTTTAGACTAGATATTGCGATTCTCCTCTGGAGTCCGCGACTGTAGAGTTGTTGACATTTATATCCTCCCAACGAAATTCGACCGGCCATGCTGACCCGCTCCCGCTTGGAAGACCTGCTTGCTCAATTTCCCAGTCAAAATATCGGGCTGTTAGGCGATCTGTTTTTGGATCGATACCTCCACTTGGTTCCCGGAGATCACGAGATATCGATCGAAACGGGCGAAGAAGCCTTTCAAATCGATACGGTTCGGAATTCACCTGGAGCGTTGGGAACTGTGATCAACAACCTCTCGGCCCTGGGTGTTGGCAAATTGACACCAATTACGGTCATCGGCGACGATGGACACGGCTACGATTTATTAAAGACATTGGACGACAAGCCTGTTGTTCGAGATCTCATCCTGACTGCTCCCAACCGCTTGACTCCGACTTACACCAAGCCAATGCGACCGCTGCGCGACGGCAGCTGGAATGAACTCAATCGGCTAGATGTCCGCACTCGCCTGCCGCTAGATTCGGAAACGACAGAGCGTGTCTGCAACTGCCTCGAACAAGCCTTTCACGAATGTGGTTGCATCATCGTGCTCGACCAAGTCCCCCAGCCGGGCTGCGGTGTTGTAAATCAACAAGTCCGAGAATGCCTCGAAGACCTCATCGACCATAATCCCGCAAAACCCGTTATCATCGACAGCCGGTCTCAATTACATCTATTCCGACGAGGGATTCTGAAGGGCAACGAAGCGGAGTTTCTCGCCGCTACCAACGCTGCAAGTACCGACGAGGCGGCCGAACTGCTGGCAAATAAGAACGGGACTTACAGTTTCTGCACACGCGGTGAACACGGAATCGTCATCGGCTGTTCCAGCAGGGAAAACACGTTCGCGTCGTCTTCTCCAGTGGCCGGAGAGATCGATATCGTTGGAGCCGGGGATAGTGCGACAAGCGGCATCGCCGCGACATTGCTGGCAGGGGGTACGGCAGAAGAAGCCGCTGCAGTGGCAAACTTGGTCGCAGCAGTCACCGTGCAACAACTCGGCACAACGGGAACCGCCACACCGTCCGATGTGTTGGATCGATACGATGAAACTCAGAGTGCTGCGAGCGACGGTTAAAGTTCCGTTTTCTCCGCATTCATTTCTTCACCTCAACAATCTGCCGATTGATGAAGTGAGGAAGATGATGAATAAAGTTGCCCATTACTTTTCAGCGGCGAGGTATTGTCGGACAAAATTCACGCGAGGCTTCCCGCCTTGCTTGCCGCTGGCCTTGACGAATTCAGCAACGTAACGTTGCGGGTCATTCTTCTCAGGCACCTTGATGTTGTCGCCCTTCTGAAGAATTACTCGCTCTTCGGTTGAGAAGCCGAATTCTTTCTCACCAACGAGGCTACAGGGATACCATTTGGATTTCTTCTCGCTGTTTTGCAGATAGAATTCCGCGTAGCAATGATCGGGACACCAGACAATTCGAGCGGGAATTTTATTGACCCTGCAGAGAGCAATAAAAAGGTTGGTTAGGTCTTCGTACCCTCCAGCAGAAGTTTGCAGAGCTTTTGATGCTCCCACGATTGCATTGTTGTTGGGCTGATGCTGAATATTCGCGACCACCCATTCGTGGATTGCCTTAACTTTATCCCAGTCGTTGGCATCACTGGCTGTCTTGAAGATCTCATTTCCCTTACGGCGAATACCGGCGTCTCTAGTATCGATGAAACTACTCGAGCCCAGAGTAAGTCGGACGATACTGGGCATGCTCCTGGGAATACTCAAGTCCGTCGTATCGCTGGGAGGTGCAATGTGCGAGCGGGTAACTTCGAAAGTAACGATAGCTGTCTCCGTTGTGCCGGCGAAAATTCGCGGCATCGCCACAAGCATTTGCTTGATGCCGGCGGGGAGGATCCGATAAGCAACTTTTGCATTGCCAGTAATCTCTTCATCGACAATTCTGACTTGCTGTTCCGGCCAGTCTTGCGGCACTGACGCGGTTCCTTTGAAGTTTCCACACGGCCCTCCATCTGCCGTTATCGACATTCCTACTCGCCAACGATGGGTTGCTTGCTTGCCACTGTTTTCGGCATTCCCAAACGGATCCTGGTTTCTGGCAGGCGCTGGTTCTCCGAATGGATCTAACTGGGCCCATAAGAAACTTGTTGAAAACA
The DNA here is from genome assembly GCA_047620805.1 of Pirellulaceae bacterium. GTDB lineage: Bacteria > Planctomycetota > Planctomycetia > Pirellulales > Pirellulaceae > JBLHLE01. Next base: position 6,910 of record JBLHLE010000018.1, on the reverse strand, counting down.
GAGTGAACAGTATCACCATGGTGAAAAACGCGCCTAGGTAACGCAGTCTCATTTGCTCTTCTCCGATAGCTCCGGCCCCGCTGGGACGGTGGCGAGTAGGATGTCTAGAGGGGCGCATACGACAACGCTACTACCAGCCGAAGCTGATCATTTGCGAGGGGGAGTCGTACGCGACGAAAGAATCCATCCGCCACGAGAGGACGCGCATGGCGCGTCCCTCTCGTAGTGGACCATTCCGTCTTGAGGACAAGACGGATAATAAATTGCATCGATTCAGCGAGTTGGTGAATTCGCGATGAGTGCGAATCACATTTCGTGAATCAGTGGCTTGAAAGCCGAGTGCATCGACGGCAAATCCACGCAGTTATTGCATGACTGGGCCGGGGATGTTGTTTGCTTCGTCGCCCGTTAGACTCGGAACTGAACCGTACGAAATATCGCCAGCCATACCGCTAGCGGCACCGTACGAATTACAGGTGTTGCAAGTCTCGGTTTCACACGTAGTGCAGCAATCGCGATGCAGCCAGCCGCGGAAGTGACGACAGCATCCAGTGCTTCCAATCGTTAACACTGCTACCGTAGTTAAAATTATTAGCCTCTTCATGACGCGAATCTCCAAAATGTTGGCGAATGTTGGCGTAGGTACGTTGTCGAGGCTGTGGGTCAACAAACTCTACATCGCCCTTAATGATGTGCAAACGCAACGCCGAAAAATTTTTTGCAACACTAATAGATTTTCTGATCCCACAACGTTGAAAAAATGCTACAGTTTCCTTAATCCCCAAGAGTTTACTTGATCCAGTGGAATTGCTTGCCGCCCGCAACACTCCACTCCAACTCATATCACCACGAAAATGCTCAGATTCCACACATTATTACACCTGTTAACTGCTGGCCTCGTTGCCCTCGCTGTTTCCTTTCCCATATTGGCGGAAGACACAGCCAGTCCTCCGATTCGCCCAGCGGATTGTTGCCCTGCAGAAAAATGTCGATCAAATGACAGTTTTTGGTTGATTAGCACTCGGCATCTTGGCAGCACCAATGGCTGCGGCAACTTCGACTTGAAGTTTTCGCGAGTGGGAGCGTGTGAAGCGCAAACCTGTGCGTCGCGCGGCGAATTTCTAGCAGACGAGTCATTCGGTCGCACATTGTTTTATGTCCATGGAAATCGCATCAGCCCCAGCAACGCCATTCAGCGAGCTCGTACACTACACAAAGAAATCAGTTGTAAGATCTGTGACGATCGACCAATCCGCCTTGTTGTTTGGTCGTGGCCATCGGAACGAGTTCGTGGACCAGTCAACGATATTCGCGCCAAGGGAGAGCGGACCAATAGCGAGAGTTTTTATCTCGGCCAGCTACTACAAGAGATGCCTGCGGACAAGCCCATCGACTTCGTGGGATATAGCTTCGGTTCTCGAATCGTCACGGGTGCGTTACACCTTGCAAACGGCGGAGGTATCCGCAAAGTAGCGTTGCCAAACGCTGCTCAAATCGCACGTGGCAGAATTGTCTTAATGGCCCCCGCAATCCATAGTGACTGGCTGCTGAGCGGACGCAAACACGAAAGAGCGCTCGATTCCAACGATGGAATTCTAGTTCTTTACAACTCCTGCGACCCCGCTTTGAAACACTACCGATTTATCGAGAAATGCTCGAAACCCGCTGCACTCGGCTTCGTGGGCCTGGCGAATTGCGGCACCGTCTCTCCAGCGTACGCCCAGAAGAATGTCAGCCACGTCGTTGGCAAATCGCACGACGAATACAAATACCTTTGCTCCCCGTGCATTATCGGCTTGATCGCAGATCAACTCTGCCGAAAGGCTAGTTCGTCCGCTCCGGAAATTGCCATTCCGGAAATTGCCGCTCCGGAAATTGCCATTCCGGAAATTGCCGCGGAGCCAGCCATTGAAACAGCTTCGACGGACTCGACAGCAAACAAATCTTCATAACGGCAAGCGGAAGATGGTCTTCGATATTCCAACACAAACACGCTGCTGACGATTCCCCTTTCTTCTAGTCGGAAAATCCCGCTAACTTAAATTAGTTCGCGGCAAGAAAATGGGACTGCCCGTTGCAGTTTCCGCCTCAGCTAACAGCAGTGTGTTGATAGCTGATTGACGCTGCCGAACAGAGCAGGGACAATAGGAAAAATCGCATCGGCTACGATTCGTTGGCTACACACTTGCCATTGTCTTTCTGATTCCCCAGCTACTTCGAGAGCGAATTCCGTCGCTAACTCAAAACGAGGAACGCAATGTTTCACAAATCAATATCCGCCTTGTTTAGGAACGCGTCGCTATCTAATTGGGCTTTGCTTTGCGCAGTCGCTGGAACAATAGCGCTTCAGCTCGAATTATCAACCGCCGTTGCCGCAGAATCACATGAACGCCCAAACATTATTGTGATCATGGCCGACGACTTAGGGTTTGGAGACTTAAGTTGCTACGGAGCGACGGAATTGGAAACGCCCAATATCGATGATCTCGCAACACGCGGCTTGCGATTTACCAGCGGATATTGCTCGGCTTCGACTTGTACTCCAACTCGCTTTTCGTTTCTTACTGGAATGTATGCGTTTAGACAGCCTGGCGCGGGGATTGCTCCTCCAAACGCTACTTCGCTCGTGCAACCAGGAACTGAAACAATCGCGTCGATCCTGAAGAAATCGGGGTACTCTACAGCTGTCATCGGCAAATGGCACTTGGGACTGGGAGCTGCTCCAGCACCCGACTGGAATGGTCTGCTGAAACCTGGTCCGCTCGAAATCGGCTTCGACTACTGCTTCTTGCTTCCCACAACGAATGATCGTGTGCCAAGCGTCTACGTTGAAAACCATCGCGTACGCAACCTCGACCCCCGAGATCCACTCTGGGTCGGCAAGAAAAAACCGACTCCGGACCACCCGACCGGTCAGGATCCGGAGGTGCGAGCGAAGCTGAAAATGGATTGGAGCCATGGACACAATCACACCGTTCACAACGGCATTGGCCGAATTGGCTACTACACTGGCGGAATGGCAGCTCGCTGGCGCGATGAGGATTTGGCAGACGAATGGGTCAAACAGTCAGTGAAGTGGATCGAGAAAAACAAAGAGAATCCATTCTTCCTTTTCTTCTCGTCTCATGACATTCACGTTCCGCGAATGCCCCACGAACGTTTTCACGGAAGAACGAAACTCGGCTTCCGAGGCGATGCCATTGCCCAACTCGACTGGAGTGTTGGCGAATTAGTAAAAACGCTGGACCGCCTCGACTTGACGGACAACACGTTGATCGTTTTCTGTAGCGATAATGGCCCCGTGCTGGATGACGGTTATCAAGACGGAGCAATCACGAAGCTTGGAAAACACAAACCCGCAGGTCAGTATCGCGGCGGCAAATACAGTATCTACGAAGGTGGAACGCGCACACCACTAATCACCTGCTGGCCGAAGAAAATCAAACCGGGCATTTCCGACAAGGTTGTTTGCACTATCGACCTGGCAACGAGCATGGCAACTCTGAATGGTCAGAAGATTCCTCAGAAAGCATTTCCCGACAGCCTGAATGTTCTACCCGCGCTGCTGGGAGAGAAGGACGCCACCGGCCGCGATCACCTGATTCAGCAACCCAACAAGGGTCCAACGCTCGCCTTGCGAATTGGCGACTGGAAAGTGCTCTCCTACGCCAACAATAAACCAATCAAGTCGTTGACGTACTCAAAGGCAGCAGGGAGATACGAGCTGTATAATTTGTCCGATGATCCTCGCGAAAAGAACAACCTCGCCAAAGAGCATCCAGAACGGCTCGAAATAATGTTGAAAAAGCTCGAGGCGATGAAGGAGGCCGGCCGCACGCGTCCGTAGTGGCGGGCGAGTCTTGCGGCTCAGTTGGGGTTAGTCTGACGGTAAAAAAACAGGCAGTTGTTTTTCACGGATTGCATCTGCGCGTTCCTGCAACTTCTTTGCCTCGTCGCCTCGTTCGAGTTTCCTCAATATGTTTGCCAGGCCACTCAAACGATCCGCCACGCGCGGATGGTCGGCGGGATGTTTCTTTTTGTCAATCTCCAAGGCGTTGTGCATCACTTGTTCGGCCGCGTCGAGATCTTTATTGTGCGCAAGAATGATCGCCACTCGCTCTAAACAAATCGAACTATCGGAATCCATTGGCTTGGACTTCACGATTCCAATTGCCTGCGCATCGAAATCCGCCGCGTCCTCAACTTTTCCATTCGCTTGCAGCACACGGGCGTGTGAATAATATATCCAAGCTAGATGAGGCGGAGGCGTATAACCGACGGAGTGCGCCAAAACTCTCTCCGAGTACTGCAAGGATGCACCGTATTCTTTGCGGGCAAATGTTGTCCACATTAATCCATGTTCGATGTCGAAATCAAACTCGTTAGGATTGAGTTTCGAGCTGAGTTCGGTAAAGTATTTATGCGCGACTTCGACGCGCCCGTTTCTTAGAGACTCCTTAGCGAGTCTCTTAATGGCGCGTTTAAGCTGTGGGTGATTCGGCGCCAACCGCCGCCCCTTTTCGATAGCAGTTTCAATTGCAGGGTATGCCTCGCGAAAGTTGCCAGAATCCCAAAGTAAGCCCGCGTAATCGCCCAAGGCCAAAATCCCAATAGGGTGATCTGAGCCAAGCCGCCGCTCCAGCCGCTGGCGAACAGCGCGATAGGCGGTGAGCGCTGCAGGATAATTGTTTCTTTGGCGGTGGAATATGACTTGGGTGTACTCAAGAGCCAATTGAGTCCCCCAGTCATCACCGCTCAATATGGACGCAATGTGCCCAATCGAAAGCTCCTCGGTCATCGGGACTCGACTAAGCTGCAGCCCGATTCTCGCGGCAACGACCAGACTGGAGTCGTCCGGTAGGTGAATCCGGCGGAGCCGTTCCGAAGCCTTGAAGTGTACTATCGCTTCCGAGTTTCTTCGTTCCTCCAATAACAATCGGCCCGTTTGAAAGTGAACATTGGCTCGCAGCAGGTCTTGCTGTTGGGGAATGTGATCGAGCAAACTTAGCGTTTTAGTATAGAGAGTTTCAGCCTCTTTCATTTCGCCGCGATCGTGAACTAACCAACCGCGATAGAAGGTGTTTTCCGCGACCTCGATGTCATACTGGACTGCTTCGTAGGCGTTTTGGTTCGCACTTCGAATGCTCGCAGCATCGTCGAGCAACTGTCTGGCCTCGTCAAATAACCCAACGGCGCGGCAGCTATTTCCGAGGGTATCCATGAGTCGAGCTTGAACGAGCGGTTGCCCGTCGAATTCCGACCGGATTCGAGTGGTAGCATTTCGCAACAGCTGCCGAGGCGTGTGAGGAGTGGAGACGATAGATGTTTGACCGTCGAAGACCCATGCCAAGGGATCGGACGATTCGAAAATACTTCTCATGAACGCAAGAGCCTGACGGCTCACTTCGGCTTCTCGTTTAGCCCTTGCCGCCTCGTGCTGGGATTTTTTGAGAGCCAGTCGAGCGGTGGCATTGGCGGCCGCTTCAAGGTCGCGAGCTTGTCGTGTTTCTGCTGCCGAGGTCTCGGCCTCCGCCCTCAACAGTCGCTCTCGTTGCCAGGCCGCATCCAACATGAATGCTGCGCCGGTGGAGCCGACCGTAACGGCGATTAACAGGCTCGCAATTGCCGTAGCTAAGATTGCCATCGTGCGGTTGCGTTTAAACCATTTGCCAACCCTTCCCCAAGTCGAAATTGGGCGAGCCAGAATCGGTTCCCCAAACAGGTATCTTTGCAATTCATCTTTTAGATCGGCGGCTGATGTGTAGCGGCGAGCAGGCTCCTTCTCAAGGCACTTCAGACAGATCGTTTCCAGATCGCGAGGCACGTTGCGATTCCATAAACTCGGCTCTGGTGGATCCGCGTAGATGACCTGATAGACGACGCTTTCCACACTTCCACGAAACGGGACGTCCCCAGTCAAGAACTTGAACAGAACGACACCCATTGCGTAAACGTCTGTTCGCGGATCCGCCTCATCCGATCGCCCCCGAGCTTGCTCGGGGGCCATGTACGCGGGGGTACCTATCACGTGACCGATGGGCGTAAGACTCGGTTCGTCAACTCCGCAGTTCTTGGCCAAACCGAAATCGGTAACGTAGGGACATCCCTTCGCGTCTAGCAGAATATTGTGCGGCTTCAAATCGCGATGCACCACACCATGTTGATGCGAATATTCCAGAGCATCTGCGATTTTCGTCAACATCTCGACGGCTTCTCGCAAGGGCAGCGTGCGAATCTGTAACAAATCGGCTAATGACTCGCCTTCGATCAAATCGCTAACCAAGTAACATTGTTGGTTTTGCCTACCGACTTCCAATACGCGAACGATGTTTGGATGCTGAAGTTTGGCGGCAATGCGAGCTTCGTGGATAAAGCGATCGGGATCGGAAACTCGGCCGGGATGGGGCAGCTTGACTGCGACGTAACGGTGGAGCTGTTCGTCTTCGGCACGCCAGACGACACCAGTTCCGCCTTCGCCAATTTGATTCAGCAGTCGAAACCGGCCAACGCTATCCGGAATCTGTTGCGGCGTTATGGTAACCGTGTCATCATTCGGATAAGCGGTCTGTGTGAGAGCGTCTGGTTGGGCAGAGGCGAATTGGTTTCCGACCAGCCGACTCGCATTAATTGCCCACAGTTCTTCACGGACTGCAGGTCGAATCGCCGCGTCAGCTCGCCGAGCATACTCTTCGATATCCGCGCCGTTATCTCGTATCAAGGCATCCTCAAAGGAATCACAGATGCGTTCGATTTCGAGTAGCTCCTCGATTGACCTGGAGCGAATTGCGTGACTTTTCATTTTACTCGGTCCCGTGATTTTACTCGGTCCCATCATTTTACTTGGTCCCAAATCGATCGAATGGTTCGCAGTTTTCGCTCGACGGTTGCGACACTACGATTCATTTCCTGG
>JBLHLE010000017.1:0-17403 GCA_047620805.1 Pirellulaceae bacterium | reverse complement strand
GGACACAATTTGCTTACCGTCTTTGTTCCAACTAACCGCCGTGACCCAATCGGAGTGACTCGTGATCTTCAGGTTCTCTTTTCCGGTTTCTACCTCAAAGAGCCGCAGCGTATTATCTGCTGCAGCCACAGCCAGGCTCTTTCCATCGGGACTGAAAGCCACATCCATTACAACGTCAAATGTCATTCCCAAAGATTGCAGCAACTCACCCGACTCAAGCGAGAGAATTCGAGCCTCCCCCAAACGACCAGGGGCTCCAGTTCCAACTGCCAACTGTTTTCCATCGGGACTGATGGCCAATGCAAATGTCCGTTGGCCGATATCGGAAATTCGACGAATCAACGATCCGTCTTGGGGGTTCCAAACGGTCAGTTCGTGGTAGCCGCCGACAATTAGGTTCGAGCCGTCCGGCGTAAAGACCATTGCTGAGGTAGGCATCGAATTGGGATACGCTGCGGGAGCTGCGGGGTAGGCGGGCGGCAACATGATCGCATAGAGATCCGCCTTCGGGTCGTCGCCGTCGTACTTCGATCCCTCTTCAATCCATTGCTTGAGAAGCTGCACTTGGTCCTTCTTTAGGGGTTCACCATCCAACGGCATCCGCTCGTCGGGATCATCGGAAATACAACGTCGATAGACTTCACTGTCCTCGATTTTATTTGCCGTGAAGGGCGCCAAATCCGACTCCCCCGGTTTTGCTGCCCGCTCGAAAGAATCAACTCGGTAGTCCCCTTCAGACTTCTTTGGTCCGTGACAGGCCAAGCAATTGTCCATCAGAATCGGAACAATGTCTTTGCGAAAGCTAACTGGTTCGGCGAGTCCTAGACTTGGAGCAGACACTAGATAAGTGATCAACAGCATTACACAAAGTTTAATCGTACTCATGGTGTATTCAATCCGAAGTGGTGGACCAGGAATTCAGTACTGAAACGGGAATTCAGTGCTGAAACAGAAAATCAGTGCTGAAACAAGAATTCTACCGTATTCATCATTGCCCAGCATATATCCTCGAACGCCGCACCGCGATCACTTTTTGATCGCAAATGGGCCAATGTGGCTTCAAACTCAGTCGGCGTCGGCGGGCGGCTCAGCCCAGCCAGGTACAGATGACTAGTAATTTCTTCATCAGACTTGTCTGCGGCGATCATTCGGTGAAATCGATTTTGCTTATCTTTCAATTTCCCCGCAATCAGCCGGCCGTTGAAAAACTGAATCGCCATCGTCAAATTTGAATCGCCAGAACGCTCGCAGGCGCAAACAGTCTGTCGCTCAGGCTGCCCCAGGGTTTTTAGGAAATCATTCTGAACGATGTCCGGCGCCGGCAATTGCGTCGCTTTTGTACCCACCGGAAGCCCGGCGAAAGTTTCCGGACGGTCCGTCAATTGACAAATCGCATCTAACATTTGCTCGGCGCCCAGTAGCCTCGCTTGGTAGTGGGAAAAATACTTCGAGTCGCTGCGGTTATACTCGCTGGTGCGAAAACTCGCTTGATATGTCCGGCTATTGAGCATCGTCCGCAGCATCTTTTTTCGATCGTAACCGCTGCGGGAAAATTCCAATGCGAGCGCCTCGAGCAGTTTTGCGTTCGACGGCGGGTTCGAAGCTCGGAAGTCGTCGGGCGGATCGACGATCCCACGCCCCATAATGTGGGCCCAAATTCGATTCACTTCTACTTTGGCAAAGTAAGCGTTGTCGGCCCGAGTTAACCAGTCGACGAAAGTCTCCCGCCTGTCGAGTTCACTCAATTCGCCAAGCGTTTCGAGTTGCGGCACCCAAGGCTCGACAACTTTCCTCGTACGCGGTTGAGTCACTTGGCCGGACCGATTTGTCCAGATGATAAGTTCATTATCGCGACCAGTCGGCTGCCTCTGAACTCGATGAAAAAAAGCTGCCATACCATAGTAGTTGTCCTGAGTCCAACTTTCGAATGGGTGGTTGTGACACTGGGCACATTGCAGACGAGCCCCTAGAAACACTTGCGAAACATTCTCGACCGCTTCGTTCATATCCGCGGCAGTACGATAGAAATTCGCTGGCGGATTGGACACCGTACTGCCACGTGACGCGATCAGCGCGCGAGCGAATTGATCGTAGGGCTGATTGGTTGCGATCGAACTTTCGAGCCAGCGGGCATATTTATGAACAACTTGTGGACCGACTTTATTACTGGTCAATTTCAACAAGTCACCCCACTTCAATGCCCAAAACTTTGCGTACTCCGGACGCTCTAAAAGATTGTCGATCAAACGCGTTCGCTTATCTTTGGACTCATCGGCCAAAAACAACTCGACTTCATTGGGCGGAGGCAACAGCCCTATGACATCCAGGTACACTCGGCGAATGAACTCCGAGTCAGTAGATAACTCCGCGGGTTGATACTGCAACTGGCGAAGCTTTTCAAATGCCAATTCATCGATGTAGTTCGCGATCGGTGGCTCGGAATACTCGAACCCCTCGACGTCCCGCACAAAGGTAATGAATGAAGTCTGTATCCGATCCAAATACCGCACGATGAGCGCCGTTTCGCCACGGGCAGAGCCGTTCACGAGTCCAGCAGAGGATATCGACGCGACATCTTCGTCGGAACTACTGTAGATGGCCAACTGCGTAACATCGCGAACGGTTCCATCGGAAAAATGTCCGAGCACGGCAAGCTGTTGTGTATGAGCTGGAAACAAAAGAACTCGTCCAGAAGGCGGGAAAACCTCCAATTTCACGCAAGTTGTCTCGCCAGTATCGAGGTGACAGCCTTCGCCAATCCAGTCGCGAATCACTTTATAGGCCGGGTCAGTTTTCCTGATCTGCAGCCCGCCACCGTGCGGTACTTTCATTAATGGCTTCAACAGTACGAGGCTTTGATCTGGAGCGACAGGATTAACTCGCCGCAAACCGTCTTCTCTGACCAATGTTGCGGCGTCGAACTGTGGATCAAAAGCGCGTAGCGATAACCGGAAACCACCTTTGCCGCTGGGGGCACCGTGGCAAGCTCCGGCGCTACACCCTTGCTTCGAGAAACCTGCTAACGCACCGTACTGAAATGAAACCGGGTCGGGCAAACCTTGTCTGGCGACGGTGATCGCGACTTTGGCTTCGATTCCGGCAACGGAAACGACGAGATCTGTCGCACCATCGCCAACGGGAAATGTTATTCCCGCAGCGACCTTTGCCACGGTGGGATCGGTCGCGAGAATCTTGCAAACACGCGTCACATCTTGCACTCGCCCGTCAGCATAATGCGCCGTTACAACCAGTTGAGACACTTGCCGAACTCCGGTCAACTGAATCGATTTGGGGAAAACCTCGATCCGCACCGGGCTTCCCAACTCGATAGGAAGCAAAGATTCAGCTCCATCCAGGCAGCGAACACTAAGCAGTGTTGCGAAAACGAGCAATAAGACAATGCGGAGACGCGCTGACAGCACGCCCGCCGAAACGGGAAAATCCATCAACTCTTGTGAGTGAGAACGAATTCGCATCGTGCTGTCCTCCACCAATCGTATTGTATACAGCTTCACAGTCAGCTTCACAGTCAGCTTCACAGTCGGCTTCACAGTCGGCTTCACAGTCGGCTTCACGTTTACGGCTTTGCGTTTACGGCTTCGCCTTCAGTTCGACTTTACCTAAAGCCGAATCGACCTTCAGTTTCTTACCGCTGTAGGTAAACAATGCCTCCAGTTGCAGCGTATCAAACGTCGCGTCGCGACCGACCTCGCTTGCTTTCAACTCCGTCTCGACTTCGGTTTGATCTGGCGTCACGACGATTTTCGGATCACCATTCACACCAACGGGCAGTTGCTTCCAACGCAATTCGATATTACCTTCGACGGGGCCTTTCCGTTCGATTTGAATCTTGAACTTCTGCGTTTGACCGTTGACGAGTTCTCCCGCAGCCACGACATTGACCACGACAGGCGTAATCACTTGAAACTTGAATGCTGCGGTCACGAGCGCTTGTCCGCGTTGTCCGACTCGAGCAACTAGGGCGGCCGTCAAATCGTATTCCGCATCTGCCAGTTGTTTTCCGCCGGTCAAAACAAACTTCACTTTATCCTTGTCTGGCATCACTTCGACAATCAGGTCCGCCGGCAATCCAGTCAACGCGGCAGGAGGGTTCTCCTTAAAATCTTTATGCTTGCGTTGAAACGGAACGTCGAATTCAACTCGTCCGACAAGCGGCGCGAAAACGATTGGCGAAGCGGGCGTCGTCAGTTCCGCAAAAGGCTCCTCGCTCTCCGCCTTGCTCAAAATCATCTTACCGTTGAGCCAATTTGGTATCACTCCCATCATCGGTCGTCGAGTCTGATGAAGTCTTCGAGACGAAACGATATGGGAGTACTTGTGCGGATGCTCGGTCCCCGTGGCGATGAACGTCACAGCTAGAGCTTCCCCGCTGGGTAGCTCGTCGGGTGGCAAGACGATCACGCGAGCCGTTTGAATACCCGCGGGAATCAGATTGCCGATTAACCGCAATCCCTTGGCGGGCGACGCTGATTCGATCAAGACTGGACCGTTGTAGCCCTCACGTGTAAGTTCAATATCGACAAAAAAACCGCCCTTCGCACCGCTAACTACGTAGCGGTAAATGGGATTCTTGGGATCGAATTTCATCTTGGCAACAAATGCGCCAGAGTCGACGACATCGAGATGGTAGCCGTGGCTTGAACCGCCGTCCTGCAACAGATCCTCCACCGACAGGACATACTTACCGTCGTCCGGAGCTGTAAATACGAGCGAAATCTCGGTCGCCTCGGCCACCTTCGACTCGGCGACGCGCTGTCCGTCCTCACGGTAAATTTGTAAATACGGAATCGTGGGAAGCCCGAGGGATCGCGAGTTGGGACGAAACGAAATCACTTGGCCCTTCTTGGCGGCAAACTGAAAATGATCGCCGTCGCCCGGCTCTTCGAACCGCCCGTTGATTCCGCAGGGAATATTGATAGCCGTCGCATTTCCCAGATCATCATTTGGCTCTTGCTCAATATATTGGATGACTTTACGGACGAGACTAATCGCGGCAGTCGAACTCCCATTAGCATTTTCGGCAGATACAGTGCGACGCGACGCGCTTGCATCGAACTGAATATCGGTGGGTGACGTCGCAGATACGTGTTTGCCCAAGAACTCCACCTTTGTTTTCACGCCGACCTGCACAGCGATCGGATAAGTGGCCGACGCCAAAGGAAACTTGCCGATCCGAATGCGATACCTTTGTCCCCCGGCAAATCGATTGTCGAGTATCTCCAGCGTATATGCGTCGTCTGCGGGAGCTTGAAAAGCGAATCGGCAGTCTGCCCCTAAACCGGGATCGTCGTCGCTGAGCACTAGTTGCTTTGCGGCATGATACAAACGAATCACCGGATCCAGCGAAGAGCCCAGTCGACCAGCCAAGACATCGACAGAAATCACCTCCCCCTTCTTTAGTCGAAACTTGTAGTAATCGCTTCGCCCCGTATCGCAAACTCCGTCGATAGCGCCGGGGAGCTCAATTGCCTGTGGCGCATCGAAACTGGTGTTCTTGTCAGCTTCCTCTGCGATCTGTGGTAAGTCGTCAACGCACATCATGAATACGTCTGAGTTGCCTTTGACATTCGCAAAAGCAACTCCAATCACACCCGGAGGCTGAGCGGCGTCGACTGAGATTCGGCACCGAACTTGCTTCAAATCCGGTTTCTTAGGCTCTCCTTTTTCATCGACTGGTTCCAGTACTTCGACGCTGCCTGCAAAGCTGTGCCAAACGTGCAATGGCGGTTCGAGCCGATCACCGTAAAAGACAACGTCAACCGATTTGCCAGGAGACAACGCATTGAAATCGCAACGATCCACCGTTGGCTGTGCCAATAGCGAGCCAGATGGCCAGCACGTCGCAAACAGCGTAAAAATCGCAAGCAAGCGAATCGGGGGGGTCATGGGCAGAACCTATGAGTCTTGAGGGATGGGCGCGGCGTCACGTAAATTTATCAACGCGATCAGGTTGGTTGCGGCGATGGACGTTGGCACGGTAATCGAGTTTGGGCGATGGTCATCGGGGCTTTATTTTGGTTCAATCTGAAGACTCAGTCAACAAATGCTCTCAGCCACGGAAATTTGCGGTCATTTTGTTCCCCTTGGCCAGCGAATCGAAACGTATCTCCGCGTAGAGAACGGAATTCTCGCTGAATCTCGTCGTCGCGACGCCATTTCCAGCTCGCACTATTCGCGCCACGTTTGTCAGTGTCTGTGCAGTGTCTGTGCAGTCTCTGTGCAGGTATTGGTCGTCTGACGTCTTGTCGTCGTAGAGATTAGCATTAGGATTACACTCTCAGAAAGGAGGGCCTCACTGTGGCCGTTGACGTCAATCAAATCCGGGAACTTGTTGCAGGCCAAGCAGATCTGCTGCGCCGCCTCAACGGAGAGTTGCAGAAAGCTATTGTCGGGCAAGAAGAGATGCTCAATCGATTACTGGTCGGCGTGCTAACCGGAGGACACGTCCTACTCGAAGGCGTTCCAGGTTTGGCAAAGACGACTGCCATCAATGCTCTCGCGCAAGCCATGTCGACTTCGTTCCAGCGAATTCAGTTTACGCCCGACCTGTTGCCGGCAGACTTGATCGGCACCATGATCTACCAACCCAATCAGGGGACGTTTACCACGCGCAAGGGACCGATTTTCGCCAACTTTGTGCTGGCCGATGAGATCAACCGGGCTCCTTCGAAAGTTCAATCGGCGCTGCTCGAAGCCATGCAAGAACGGCAGGTGACGATTGGAGATGAAACCTATCCTTTAGAATCGCCGTTCTTGGTTTTGGCCACGCAGAACCCGATCGATCAAGAGGGCACTTATCCTTTGCCCGAAGCACAAGTCGACCGGTTCATGCTGAAGGTGACAATTACATATCCAGAAAAAGAAGAAGAATTGCGAGTGCTCGAAATGGCACTTGGAACGACGACCAACAAGATCGTGCCTGTGCTTAGCCAATCCGACATCCTCAATATGCAGAGCGTCGTGACTCAGATTTACGTCGACGACCAGCTCAAAGATTACGTTCTGAACATCGTGCGAGCGACACGAGAACCTGCGGCTTTCGGGCTCCAACAACTCGCACCTTTAATCGAATACGGCGGTTCACCGCGGGCTTCGATCAACTTGGCGTTGGGGGCCAGAGCGTTGGCCTTTATTCAAGGCCGTGGCTATGTAACTCCCCAAGACGTCAAGGACATCGCGCTGGATGTCTTGCGGCACCGCATCATCGTGACATACGAAGCGGAAGCTGAGCAACAGACGTCCGACGACATCATTCGGCAAATTCTGGCGGCCGTCCCGGTGCCATAACGATGAACGATGCAGCCCGCATGTCGCGCGAAAATCAGCTAACCGATCTCCAAGTCCGTTGACTCCCCAGCCCTCAAGTCGACGTAGAGAATTCCCAGCCCCTCAAACACTAACATTTTAGTTTACGAATTGAGCATCGATTGTGAGCGAGCTGACTGTCGCCGAAATTCTGAAACGCGTCCAACGAATTGAGATCGTTGCCAAGAGAGCAGTCGACGATCTCTTTGCGGGGCAATACAAGAGCGTATTCCGCGGTCGAGGAATGGAATTCGACGAAGTTCGCGAATACCAGCCCGGTGACGACGTCCGAACCATTGACTGGAATGTCACGGCGCGAACCGGTGAGTGCTTTATTAAACGTTACTGCGAAGAACGTGAGCTTACGGTCTTGTTCGTGATTGATGTTTCGGCATCCGGAGTGTTTGGCACAACGCAGCGCTCGAAGCTCGATACTATCATCGAAATCGTTGGCATGCTTATGTTTTCGGCGATGCGGAACAACGACAAAGTTGGACTCATCCGCTACTGCGATGACGTAGTCGACTTCTCCCCACCGCGCAAAGGCAAATCGCACGTACTGCAGCTGCTGCGGCAGTTGGTGACCACGCAGCCTGTCCCCCGGGAAGCGAACGTCCGAAGTGCCGTACAATACTTAAACAAAGTGCAAAAGAGACGGGCCGTAGTCTTTCTGATCAGCGACTTCCTCGACAACTACTCCAAACTCGATCTGGCGGCAACGAATCGACGCCACGACTTAACGGCCGTCACGGTCAGCGACCCGCGCGAACTCGCTTTGCCCGACGTTGGCTTTATCACGCTCCAGGATGCCGAAACGGGCGAAATCCAAGAAGTCGACACTCACCACCCCGCCGTCCGCGAACTCTTCGCGAAAGCTGCAAACGCTCGAGACCGTAAACTTTCTGATCAGTTAAAGAAGTCCGGAATCGACCAACTAGCGGTCACTACCGATGAAGACTACTCTGTCAGTCTACGTAAGTTCTTCAGCATGCGAGGGAGAAGGGCGTGACCAACATGCCGAAGACAACTCGTCCATCGGGCTCGCAATTCAAACTGCCGCAATTCAAACTGCCGCGAATCCAATCGCGTTGCTCGATTGCATTGCTGCTAATAACACTCGCATTGCCAATCGCGGGGTGCGGCGATGCCACCGAACCGAAAACGTTGCCAGCGCAGGCCTCGTCCCAAACTCAACTGGACGACGTCACCGTTAGCCTGACGGTGACCCCGAATCCAGCCAGGCTTTCAGATGTACCCTCCCTGACCTTGACCGTAGACGCTCCTGCCGATCACACGATCAAACTGCCGGTTAGCGAAGAAGAACTGGGCGACTTTCTAGTTCGCGACGTCAATACTCCGCTTCCCAAAACGAATTCTGGTCGTCAAATTCATTTGCAAATTTACGAACTCGAACCCACCTTTGCGGGATCACTCCAGATAGCTCCACTGGCGATCGGATTCCAAAACGCTGCTGGCGAGAGCAAGGTGATTGAGACAGAGCCTCTGCAAATCGAAATCCTCTCTTTAATAGCCAACGCAGAGCCGAGCCTCGAAGATCTCGATCCGATGGAGGATCCGGTCGAGATCCCCAACTCATTCGGTTGGTTGAGCGTCTTCATCCTGCTTCTGATCACACTCACCGCAGGAATTGCGGCTCGGATTTTCTGGCGCTCGCGAAAGCAAGCGTCCGCCACATCCCTGCCGAAACTAACCCCCCGAGAACAGGCTCTTCTCGACTTAGAACAATTACTTAAAAGCGGTCTATCGGAATTGGACGTTAAACAGTTCTTTGTGGCACTGACGGGAATCGTTCGCCACTTCATTGAAGCCACGACAAACGTCCAGGCTGCAGAGCAAACCACCGCAGAGTTTCTCGCCGAAATAGCTCGCAACCACCAATTCCCGAGCGACAAAAAAAAGCGTCTCCAGGCATTTCTGGAGTCGGCGGACTTAATCAAATACGCCGCCTTCCAGCCGCGCGGCGAAGACATTGAAGAAGCAGTCAGCCGCGCCAGAGAATTTATCGGCTCACAATCGAACAACTCAGTCGAACAATCTGATTGACTCTGACTCCAAGGTCAGTTTCCTAAGTCTTGCTCTCTTTGTCTCTTCTCCTTTCACCTCCTCTCTCATCATTTGCCACTTACCATTTACCACTTCTAAGACTCCACCCGCGGCCCAATTCCGGAGGAATCGTCCGCGTTGTTTTAATCGTCAATAAACGAATGCGTAGGCGAACCAAGCAAGCTACAATACGCCCAGCGTCCGACGAGCTAATTGTGGTGCGCGAACGGACGAATTGTTCCCCTCAATTGAAATCGAGGTATTGGCGTGTTTTTGCGTAACACAATAATTGGCGGTATCGGCTTCCTGTTCCTCCTGACTTGCGAGGGCAGAGCCTTTTGCGACCAGCCCGTGCAGTGGATTTGGAACACGGAAGATCGGGAAACAAAACAAGCAGTTATTTTCAGCAAACGAATCGACTTGACTGGATGCAGTCACCCGCGATTGGAATTGGCGACGGACTTCTGCGAAGTTACGGTCGAGATAAACGGTCATGAGGCGGCGCGCGGTTACCCCTACCAAACTCGGCGAGCCATCGATCTCCCGAAGATTGCCGCCGGCCAATGGACTATCCTCCTGCACGCGACTCCAACGGGTGGTCCTGCGGCCCTCGCCGCTCGACTTACCTGGCAAGACCGCGACGGCAAACGACAGTTCCTCTCCGCGGATAATTCCTGGCGGTGCCGAATTCAAGACGAGGCTAAAACCACGAGCGAGTGGAATCGCGCCGTTGCCCTCGGAATTGTTGAAGACACAATTTGGAATCCCGACGAAGGACGGGTCCGGATTTCTCGCTTTGACGATTACGAGCAATGGAAGCAGGCACTTGGAGACGATGCCTCCGACTCACCTCTCATGTACGACATCCAAGACGGATTCGAACTCAAGCGGTTGCGAGCTGCGGGTCCGGACGAAGGCTCGTGGGTCAGCCTGACTTTCGATCCGCAAGGGCGAGCGATTATAGCTCGAGAGGACCAGGGTTTGCTTCGCCTGTCGCTGCCCGAACTTAAGATCGAGGTAGTAGACGACACATTGAAAGAGTGTCGCGGCCTGCAATTCGTTGGCAATACGCTCTACGCGCAGGCCAACAATTCGAAAGCTTTCTATCGTTTAAGGGATGCCGACGGAGACGGGACGTTTGAGGACATTCAGCAGCTCTACGAGACGCCGGGTGGAGTCGGCCACGGCCGCAACGATCTTGCAGTTGCACCACAAAACTCTCTGTATGCAATTCACGGCGACTCGGTCGACATTCCCCGCAACCTCACCGACTTGACTAGTCCCTTTCGCGAACACCGCCGAGGTAAGAGTTCGCGAGAAGGATTTGTACTGCACGTCGATGGCGACGGAGCGAACCGGCAAGTTGTTACAGCAGGGCTCCGCAATCCTTATGGAATTGCGGTTAACAAGTTCGGGGACGTTTTCACGTACGACGCCGATGCCGAATACGACATGGGCGCACCTTGGTACCGCCCAACTCGGATGAATCATTTGTTGACAGGCGGCGACTACGGCTGGCGTGGCGTCACTAAATCTTGGCCATCGTACTATCCCGACCAACCCGATTTCGCTCCGCCGACCTTGGATATTGGCAAGGGTTCACCAACTGCGATTGCTTTTGGCTCAGCCAGCAAATTCCCACGGCGTTATCGAGACGCTCTTTACATTTTGGACTGGGCCTATGGCCGCGTCCTAGCTATTCACATGACTCCGCGTGGGACGAGTTACACGTGTCGGGCCGAGACATTTCTCAAAGGACGGCCACTTAATGTCACGGACATCGCCTTTGGGCCAGGTGGAGCGATGTATATCACCACTGGCGGTCGAAAGACAAAATCCGCGCTCTATCGAATACGGTATGTTGGTCCCAACAGCCCCTCCGCGGCGAACACGAAGCAAGCAGCGGCCCGCGACATACATGCCGAACAACAACGAGCTTTGCGGCTGCGACTGGTGCAATCGTTGCCCGATCCTAGTAAAACTTCGATCGCGGACATCTGGACGTTACAAGGGCACGCCGACCCTAATATTCGCTACCTCGCCAAATGTCTCATCGAACGAATGCCAGTGGAACAGTGGAAAGACATGTCACTGACGGAACGAAATGTCGTCATTGCCATGAGTGGTTTACTGGCTTTGGCCCGCTCCAACTCGGCGTCCACTGAAGCGATCATCGCCAGAGTTTGCTCTTTTGATATTGCAGAGCAACGGGTTGAGTTGCAAATTGAGGCGGCTCGAATCGTCGACTTGTGTCTGCAGCAGGAGGGTAAACTCGCGCCGTCCCAGCAAGCTGCCCTCGTTAAACTTCTCGGTCCACTGTATCCAGCATCCGACATTAAATTAAACCGATCGCTCAGCCTGCTGTTGACTCAACTCGATTCCGCGGACTTCGTCACGAAAACTCTGGCGGCCATCCCAACCGTTCAGTCACAAGAGGAACGCATGCAGCTCCTTTACGCGTTGCGGCACCACAAACAAGGCTGGACGTCGTCGCTACGCGAAGCGTACTTTGCCCACTTGCGAGCGATGACCGCCTTTCGGGGCGGCGAAGGAATGCCTACCTTTATCAACAAGATACGAGAAGACGCGGTGGCTTCACTGCCCGCCGATTTGCAACCAACTTATCGCTCGAAACTGAAAAGCGATGACTCCGAACTGCAAACCAAACTCGTGGAAGCAGCAAGTCATCGTCCAATCGTCAGAAAATGGACGACGAACGACATTGTGCAACAACTAAGATCCGACCAGCGAGTACCAGAATTCGCGTCGGGCCAGGCTGCGTTTCGCGATGCGTTATGCATTGTCTGTCACCGGATTGGAGTTGACGGTGGAGTCACAGGGCCGGACTTAACTTCGGCGGGACGCCGATTTAGCCGGGACGATCTGCTGGCGTCGATTGTCGAGCCATCGAAAGTGGTGGCCGAGCAATACCGCGGGGTTCGCGTCGAAACGGTTAATGGAAAAGTAATCATGGGACGAATCGCAAGCGATGGTGATTTTCGTGAGACAGAGGTACGAATCATTACTGATCCGCTCGCACCTGACAAAGTTACTGTAATCGACAAGAAGAGCATCGAGCAATTCTCTGAAACGAGCGACTCCCCCATGCCAACCGAATTACTCAATCGGTTTTCGATGGCTGAAATCCAAGACTTGCTGGCCTACGTCCAAGCGGGCGGCGATCCGAAACATGCCGTCTTTAAGAAGGACTAAGCCGTGGTATCAGCGGCGGCGGACGATTCATCCAACGCGGGTGGCCCACTAACGACGCGCTCGAGGTTCTGCGTTAGTAGAACGATGACTTCCCAGTCATTCGATACGATGTCCTGCGAGTGGGCAAGATTGTTTCGCAACCGCTCCAAGCCTTTAAACACTTTCTCGACTTGCCCACGAGACTCGAACTTCGTGAGTCCGCGCAGCTCAGAGCTTCGCGCGATTACTTGCCCTTTGTCCGAAAACTGCAAACAGTCCAAGACCTTCACCGTTTGATTTCGACGTTGACGTTCCTCTTGCAATACTCGCGCCTTCGACAAACGTCCCTCGGAAACAAACTCCTGCCAAGACTCGTCGCCATGGACTCGTTCGATCAGTTGTGTAAACCGCATTTCGATCAAAGTGATCATGCCGAATAGCCACATTCGCACGGGCGGCTTTTGCATGTCGGTGCGGGTAACGATGCCCGCGATTTCCCCAAGCCAGGAGACAAACAATCGGTCGTACTTTTCTAGAGCCAGAACTACATCCGCTAACGGAGCGGTGTCCGGCAAAATTTGGTCGGCCTCGATCATGCACAGCGAATCGCGGCACGAGTCGGCTCCGAGTTGTTCGGACTTCGCATAGCCGACCACATGTCCCTGGTCTCGGATGCCGACGACCTTAAATTTTTTCGCTTGGACAAATTCATGCACTTCCGACACTTTCGTGCGCACGTCGAAGGAAGCCAATGGCTCGACGATATCTTTGACGACAAATCCTTCGTTAAAAACTCGCGCCAGACGTTTAGATGTGGACCGGTTAGTAGGCATTCGCTGATCTTCTTCTACGACAGACTCAGTTCCTTCACAATCTCCGCGCAGTGAGCACGACCTTATTCACTCGCCAATCCAGACTAGAGATCGCTCCAGGAACAGTGGAATGGGCAGGATAATAAGGCAGCAACAGTTTAGACTCGGCATCCCTTCCGAACGAGGCTCTGCCTGAGATACAGAACCACAGACCAGTCAAAAAGCGGTGGACAGCCGTAGCTTTGCTGGACATTGGGTCAATTTCTGATTCATAGATCACACTTTAGGCTGCTCCCTCCTAACAGCGTGCATGATTTTGGTTTCCGTTTCGTTGTGGGACCGCAGCAATCCGCGAACGAAACATCCTAAGCCGTTTAACAAAAACAGTTTAGCGATACATCGCGGGCGATCCACCGCGACTAAGTTCTCCGCAGCCCACTTGCTGAAATCGCCACTTGGCGGCAAGCTGTATTCTGATACGTTTAGTTTGCTGTACCTATCGCCTACCTCGTTTCAGCCTCCCCACAAACCGTCGAGACGATCAAACACACACGGAATCATGTTCTGGGAACTTCGAGATCCACTCTGGCTACTTTTGATCCCTCTGCTGATTGGCAATACGCTGTGGCTCGCCCTGCGTAAGCCGCAGCACGCCGTTCTCTATTCAAGCCGCGAACTAGTCCGCCATCTCCCGATAACATTGGCTCAGCGGGTCAAAGGACTACTGCCGTGGGTGACCATGATCGGTCTAGCCCTTATTGTCATAGCGCTTGCTCGTCCCCGTTTCGGATTGCAGGAGTCGCTAATTCGTTCGGAGGGAATTGCGATCGAGATGTGTATCGATCGCTCCGGTTCGATGAGTGCTTTAGACTTCAGCATCGACGGCAGAACGGTGAATCGTCTTGCTGCGTTCAAGGAAGTCATCCACGATTTTATCGCCGGCGCCGGCGAGCTGGACGGCCGTCCTGACGATGCCATTGGACTAGTAACATTCGGCGGATTCGCGGAAAGCAAAGTACCGTTGACTTTGGACCACGGAGTGTTGCTCGAAGTAATCGACTCCGTAGAAATCCCGCAGCCACTATACGATCGAGACGGAAATATCATCAACCGCGATCTGCTGCAAGAAGAAAACGCGACAGCAATTGGAGACGCGTTGATGGTGGCAGTCGATCGGATTCGAAAATCTCCGGCGAAATCCCGAATCATCATCCTGTTGTCCGACGGCGAAAACACAGCGGGTGTTGCCACTCCCGAAGAGGGCGCAAAAGCAGCGGCGGCATCTGGAGTCAAGGTCTACGCAATCGGAGTCGGGACGACCGGAATCGCACCTTTTCCGCGGCAAGACGCTGTAGGTAGAATCCATACCGTCCAACAAAGGGTCGTGCTAGATGAAGTCACATTGAAGATGATCTCCGATACGACCGGAGGAAAATACTTCAATGCCAAGAACTCCGCTGCTCTGACGCACATCTATTCCGAGATCGACCAGTTGGAGAAGACTAAGACGACAGGCAGAATCTTCACCGAATATCGCGAACTGTTCCACTACTTTTTACTTCCGGGACTATTACTAATCGTCATAACTACCGTTTCTCAAGCGACGCGTTTTCGTTCGCTACCGTAACAGACCATTGATCTAGCATGCCGCAGTACTTCGACTATCCTTGGTTACTTCTTTCGATTTGGCTGTTGCCCGTCGTCGGCTTTTTGCTTTGGCGGGCCCACCGCCGTCGAATAATGTCTGCCCTGCAATTCGCTAATAGCGCTATGATCGGAAAACTGGTTCCCACGCCAAGTGGTTGGCGAGAGTTGTTTCGCGGTGCCTGCTTGTTGATCGCGATGGCGTTGCTGATCGTCGCCGCATCATCCCCGAGATTTGGTGAACGCATCGAAGAGGTCGAAACCCACGGCACGGACGTCATGGTGTTGCTGGATGTTTCCAAGTCAATGCTTGCCAGAGATGTGGCCCCCAGTCGCCTGCAACGGGCGAAGTCCGACATTCGCGACTTGCTCGGACGACTGAAGTCCGATCGCGTGGGGCTGATTGCTTTCGCCGGCGCGCCGGTTGTGCAAGTCCCACTGACTCACGACCAAGGGTTCTACGAGACGATGCTGCAAGAGGTTTCACCCGCGAGCGCACCGCGAGGAGGAAGCTTGATCGGGGACGCGATTCGAAAAGCGCTTGAAGTCATGCAACCCTTAGCGGACCGCGATCAAGTCTTAATCATCATCACCGATGGCGAAGATCACGATTCCTATCCCGATCAGGCCGCCCAGCAAGCGGCGGAACGGAACGTCAAAATCATCGCGGTCGGGATTGGTGACGAAATTGAAGGGCAGCGAATTCCAATTCGTGACGAATCCGGCAACGCCAAGTTTGTCGAGCACGATGGGAAAGTGATTTGGTCCAAACTAGATGGAGCTCTGCTGAAGCGCATTGCGATCGCCACAGGCGGTGCCTACATCCCCGCCAAGACTCGCAACTACGATCTGGGACAGATTTATGACGACCATTTATCCGATCTAACTCGCACTGAATTGCGTAAAGAAAAGCAGGTCCGCAGACAGCATCAATATCAGTGGTTTACGGCATTTGCGCTCGGACTCCTGTTGCTACAATCGTGGTATCCTCGGTATCCTCGGAAACCAGAATCCGCCGACTAGTTCTGTGCATTGCCCACGAAACAACGGATCAGAACCTCTTGAAAACCGTCGTGAAAAATAAATTCCATACGATTCATTCACAGCTCGCCGCTCCGGTGCTCGTGGTCGTCTCCGCAATCACATTTGTGTTCGGCTCGAAAACCGCCGTCGCGGAATCACCTCGAGCCAGCGTCCAGCAGGGTATTGCAGCGTACCGCGCCGGGGATTTCCAAACGGCGGGCGAAGCCTTTGAGAAGGGCCAGCAGGTTTCGCCAGAAGACAGCCGAATAATTTTTGACCTGGGTTGCACGGCCGCCGCAAAGAAGGACTGGGATGAGGCCGTAACACTTCTGCGAAAAGCAACCTTTGCGGAAACTGCGGAGATTGTAGCCAAAGCACATTACAATCTGGGAGGAGTCGCAACGGATCGGGCCA
Organism: Pirellulaceae bacterium; assembly: GCA_047620805.1. Lineage (GTDB taxonomy): Bacteria > Planctomycetota > Planctomycetia > Pirellulales > Pirellulaceae > JBLHLE01. The sequence goes on along the minus strand of JBLHLE010000017.1, from coordinate 928 downwards.
AATCGATTTTCGGTAGGCCCGCTGAAGACGCCGCCGAATCTGCGCGAAACGACGGCATGGTTCAGATCGATGCTGCAATTCGCCACTACCGAGATTGCCTCGCCACCGACGCCAGTCACCCCCAAGCTCGCCGGAACCTCGAGCTACTTCGCATATGGTCAAAGTTCATTCGCGAAGCTTGGGACGAAAAAGACAGGCAGAAGCGACGAGAAGAAATGGACTTGGGGAAATATCTCGACTGGTTGCAAACGGAACAGCGCAGACTTCGACAAAACGCCCAACACCTAAGTACTCGCCCCTCCAGTCCGAAGCAACGGTACGCAGTCGGACAGATGACGAATGACCAAACTCTGCTGGCAGCGGAGATTCCCTTCCTACAACGAAAAATTCAAGCGGAAGTGAACAAGGCCGCCGCAGGGCAAGGGGTCGACAAGAACCAACTAGCCCAATCCCTCGGCTACCTGAATTCCCTCACTTCGAGGGCCCGGGAAAAAATGGTATTAGCCGGTGCGGAGTTAGAAAAACAAAATGCTACTGGTGCCGTCATAAATCAAACCGCTGCATTAGATCCGTTGAACGACCTGTTCCTGGCTCTCAGTCCGTTTGAAACCATTCTACAGCAGGCGATTCAACGGCAACAGAAACTGGTCAAACTCTCAGCTGAAAAGCAGACAGGCGAAAGCCCCGTTCATTCACAGACCAATTCGTCGTCGCCCGCGGATCCTGAAGAAACGCAAATCGACGTTGCCGAACAAGCCCGTCGTCAAAATAGAATTTCCAAATGGGCCAGAGCGCTCGCCGCCAAAGCAGACCAAGCATTGGAGCAACTCCCGGCCGAAGTCGTCGGGCCAACGCCAGAACCCGATTCCAACGACGCCCAGCAAGCCCAGCAAATGGCCGCAGCTCGCGCTATGTGCCAGAAGGCGAT
>JBLHLE010000016.1:0-17466 GCA_047620805.1 Pirellulaceae bacterium | reverse complement strand
TGTTCCGCCATAGGCTCGAAACAATTGTATGAGGGCAACGGGAATCCCTAACACAAACAGAAAGTTGCCCAACAACATCTTCCATGCTTCGCCGCGCATGCACGCTGGGCAGCGATAAGTCTCATTCGACGACCAGCCGTAAATGACAACCAAGAAGTAAAAGTAGAAGATCGTAAACTTGCGGGGCTGACTGTACATCCCGCACTCTTCGCACAGCCCATACTTATTTTCGCCGGGCTTAGCGGACTCCGTAACCGTCGGCAACGTCCCCAGTCGCTTGCAAAAGCCGCAATAAACCTGTGGCGTCGCGGGCATGTTCGTCAAATCGATCGTCGCGTCGCAATGGGGACAAATGGCCTTTCGAAACGTGTGCCCCTGGCCCTCTTTCACCAACTCTTGCTGATGCGATTCAGCCCACTTTGCACTCCGCGAACGACCGAGTAACTCGCTGAGCTTACTTGCGCTCCCACTGACAATCTGCAAAGTAAGAATCAGCACATCTCCCTCGTCGTCCAGTGCCGAAAAGAACAAGTACTTGCCCCTTGTTTCCACTTCACCAATCACTTCCGCGGGAATCTCAGTGTTGTCCAACTTCAACGTCTCGCCGTCAAACTCACCCTTTTTCGTGAACATCGTGGTGACGTTGCCGTCGTGGTCAACTCGGTAATACTTAAATCGATAAATCTGAGTCATTGGTCAAACGCTTCCTGCCGCAAATGGAAAACTAAAACAATTTCGAAGGCCGCGACTTCATTCACCTTGTCGCCAGCATTTGGTAGGCTATCACGAGTCGCCTCGAGAGGCCAATAGGGAACTCGCGCAACATCAGATTTTCGTAACCTGATCGTCTCGATCGTGGCTCGTGTGGCAGCGCTAGTTGCCCGACGACAAGTCGGGGCTACACCTCGGGGCTACACCTCGGGGCACCACTTCGGGGCTACGACTTTGAACGGAGACCGAAATGAGTGACGTCAACTACGCAGAAAATGCCGCTCGGCAACTACAGCTAAGAGACAAAAGAGTCGTGTTCGCGGAAAGCTGCACCGCTGGACTCGCTGCCGCCCGCTTGGCTTGCGTGCCAGGGATTTCTCAGTGGCACTGCGGCTCGGCTGTCACGTACCGAGAAGCTACAAAAATAGCGTGGCTGGATGTGCGACAAGCAACATTGTCTCAGCACACCGCAGTGAGCAAGGAAACAACGCTCGAGATGGCGATTGGCGTACTCGCCAAGACCCCCGAAGCCGACGTTAGCGTCGCCATCACGGGACACCTTGGCCCCCATGCACCCGAACCGCTGGACGGCTTGGTCTTTATCGCTGTCGCGATGCGAAACGGCAGCGCCATCGAAATCGCCCAAGACTGGCATTTCAAACTGCAGTCGCATTCGCGAGTCGAACGCCAGGAAGAAGCAGCAAGGTTGACGCTGGAGTGTTTGGCGGAATGGCTGGCAGAATGAATTCCAGAGGAAAAATTCCAAGAGACAAACAAGTACCAAAATTCAAAATTCAAACCGGAACGTCAGATCAGATCAGATCAGATCAGAATGTTTGGTCATTGCTTTTTGGTCATTGCTTTTTGTCTTGTATCCCCCTTACGCCAGCACTTCCTTGACAACCTTCCCATGCACATCAGTCAGCCGGAAGTCGCGGCCCTGGAATTTGTACGTTAGTCGCTTGTGATCGATGCCGAGGCAATGGAACATCGTCGCGTGCATGTCGTGAACTTCAACTACATTTTCGACAGCATTATAGCCCAGTTCATCGGTGTTTCCGTGGGACATCCCGCCTTTGATACCGCCGCCAGCCATCCAGATCGAAAAGCCTTTGATATGGTGATCTCGCCCGGAGCCTTGAGCCATCGGCGTACGCCCAAACTCGCCAGCCCAGATCACTAAAGTATCCTTGAGCATGTCGCGTTGTTTGAGGTCCTTAATCAGCGCTGCCGCACCTTGATCGACCAACTTCGCTGTCCCGGCAACGGCGCCTTTGATGCCACCGTGGTGATCCCAGCCGCGGTGATAGAGTTGAATGAACCGCACGCCGCGTTCGGCAAGCCTTCTGGCCAATAAACAGTTTGACGCGAAGGAACCGTCTCCCCCTTTTGTGCCGTACATATCGAGCGTTGCTTGCGTCTCGCTTGAAATATCCATCAGGCCGGGCACGCTGGCTTGCATCATGAACGCCATTTCGTACTGACCAATGCGCGTTGCAATCTCGGGGTTGTCAACCGACTCATTGCGAATCGAGTTAATCGCTTGAACGGCGTCGACGACGTCTCGCTGCTGCTGGCGATTGACACCAGCGGGATTATTCACATACAGAACGGGATCGCCCTTGCTGTGGAAGTGAACTCCCTGAAAACTGCTGGGCAAGAAACCGCTATGCCATTGCCGCGAGGCAATCGGTTGACTTTGGCCGCCGCCGACTGACGTCAAGACGACGAAACCGGGCAAATCCTGGCTCTCGGATCCTAAGCCATACAGCAGCCAAGACCCCATCGCGGGGCGCCCGCTAATCAATGTTCCCGTATTCATAAACGTGTGAGCGGGATCGTGATTAATAGCATTCGTTTTCATCGACTTGATGATACACATCTCATCGGCCACAGTTGCCAAGTGCGGGAAGATGTCGGACATTTCCAAACCCGATTCGCCGTGCTTGCTGAACTTATGCTGCGGCGCCAAACACGTCAGCTTTTTGCCTTGCAGCTGCGCGATCGGTTGCCCTTGAGTATACGACTCGGGCATTGGCTTACCGCTCATCTCGGCGAGCTTCGGCTTGTTATCCCACGTCTCTAGATGTGAAGCTCCGCCGGCCTGGCAAAGAAAGATCACTCTTTTCGCCTTGGCGGGAACGTGCAACTCTTTCAAGACGCCAGGCCACTGCTCAATCGCGGATTTCTCCTCAGCGGAAATCCCGGATGACATCATCGACGCCAACGCCATGGCCCCAATCCCGCGCGAGGATTGACCGAGAAACTTACGGCGAGTTTGCGATTGAAGCTGAAGTTGAAGTTGTTTCGTGTCCATCAGTGGAAACTCCGTGTGTATGTAAATATCGACGAGGAACCTGCCGGCGAGCGGAACGCCACTTATCCTCGTGAAATCGTTTCGTGCAAATTCAAAATAACGCGAGCGACCGATGCCCAAGCGGCGACTTCAGATAAGTCGATGTCGCTCGGCATGGGCCGATAACCGATCGACAGCAACTGCTTAGCAGCTGCCCCGTCGGCCTTGTACTGTTCGAGGTGCTTGTGGAAAACCGAGCGAAGAATTTCGACTTCGCGTTTGGTTGGTTGACGGGAAAGGGCCTGTCGATACGCCCACTCGATTTTGGCATTCTCGTCGCCACCCCCTTCGCGGAAGATCCGCTCGCCAAATACCCGAGCCGCCTCGACGTACGTCGGGTCGTTCAGTAACACCAACGCCTGCAATGGTGTGTTGGAGCGCGGACGTTCGACCGTGCACTCTTCGCGGCTAGGAGCATCGAATGCCAACATACTTGGATGCAGGAACATACGCTGCCACCAAGTGTAAAGACCACGACGATACTGATTCTCACCTTGATCGGCTGTCCAAGTGCGTTGCGGAAAATTCATGTGCCGCCAATAACCTGCTGGCTGGTACGGTTTGACACTCGGACCGCCGATTTTCGACACCAACAGACCGCTGATGGCCAGCGCGTTGTCGCGAACGATCTCCGCCTCCAATCGAAAACGGCTCTGACGGGCGTATAGCTGATTGTAGGGATCGAGTTGCTGCAGCTCTTTGCTACCGACCGAAGATTGCTGGTACGTTCCCGAAGTGACCATCAAACGGATCATGTGCTTCGTATCCCAACCGCTGTCCATCAATTCGATTGCCAGCCAGTCGAGCAACTCTGGATGAGTTGGCAAAGTCCCCTGATAGCCTAGGTCGTCCAGCGGAGTTGCCAAGCCATGTCCAAAGAACTGCTTCCATAGACGATTCACAAACGTACGAGCAGTCAGCGGGTTCTTCTTATCGACAATCCACTTCGCCAAGTCGAGACGATTGGCACGACGATCTTTGACATCCAAAGGAGGAAGGAAAGCTGGCGTTGCGGGCTCGACAATCGGGCCGGAGTCGTCCAGCCAGTTCCCACGCGGAAGAATGCGAATTGGCCGCGGACTACCCGCCTTCGTCATCAGAGACTTGGGCTGCGATTTCGCCAAGTTCGCCTTCTGACCGTTTAGTTGATTGAGTTGATTCCGTATCGAGTTAAGCCCTGGCGCGATTGTGCGGTAGTAATTCGCCAAGGCCGCTTTCTGAGCGTCGGTTCGTTCCGCGGCGGCGACTTTCAAAGCGATTACAACTTCGACCGGCAGGCCGGATTGGTTTGCCGAAAAAGTGACTCCATATCCACCGCTGCCGTTGGTAACTTTAACCAACAAAAGGTTGTCCCCCTTCTTTAACGGGACGTTGAACTTATCTTGCCCGCCAACAACGCCTCGCGCAACCTTATTGTTGTGAACGAGCGAGCCGTTAACCCAAACTTTCAAACTGTCATCCGAACCCATCGCAACTGCTAATTGAGCATCGGCGGGAGACGAAATGATTCGAGTTAAATACGTCGATGAATTGTCGCCAACGAAAGTACGAGCTTGATCGTCACCGTCTTTCCAGTCGGCGTGGGTCTGCCATTTCAATTTATCGTAGGTCTTCGCTAGGTCGACCTCTTTTTCGGGAGGGAAGGCCATATCGTGAGCGGCATCAAAGGAGGCTGCGGGGAATGGACCGATGACCGACCAAGAGCCGTAGCCAACCGATTTACTAGCCCCAACCGCCGCTGCGACTTCCCACTTCGCCTGGTCGCGCGCCAACTCGGGCGAGGTCGTGGCTAACGACTTTTGCAGGGCCGCAATTTGCTCATCGACTTCCTTCACTGCTCTTTCATAGGAGGCCGTCGCAACCGGATATGCCGTTGGATTGCCAACTCCACGTTCCTGAATGTCTGCAAAAAACGCGGCGAAGCTATAAAACTCTTTGGTCGTGTAGGGATCGAACTTGTGGTCATGGCACTCGGCGCAACCCATCGTGGCTCCGAGGAAAATCGACGTCGTATTTCGCACGCGGTCGGCCGAGTATTTCGCTAGATACTCTTTGGCTTGAGCGCCGCCCTCGCTAGTCGTCTGCAACAACATATTGAAACCGGACGCTATTTGCTGCTCCATCGTCGCCTCGGGAATTAAATCGCCCGCGAGTTGTTCGACGACAAACTGATCGTAAGGCTTGTTGTTGTTGAACGAGTCAATGACGTAGTCGCGATACGGAGCGATTTGCCGAGGCTCGTCCGAGTGATAGCCATTACTATCTGCATAGCGAACAACATCTAGCCAGTAGATCGCCATCCGCTCGCCGAAGTGTTCCGACTTCAGCAAGCGATCGACAAGTTTACTATAGGCATCGGGAGATTTATCGTTGACGAATGCTTCCACTTCCTGCTGACTGGGAGGCAGACCCGTTAGATCAAAACTCAAACGGCGAATCAACGTGACGAGATCCGCAGTTTTTGAGGGTTCGAGTTTCGCTTCTTCAACTCTCTTCAGCACAAAACGGTCGACATCATTGCGAACGGAATCTTCGTGAACAACCTTTGGCGGCGCGAATTCTTGCGGAGCGATATACGCCCAATGGCCCTCGAATTCTGCGCCTTGAGCGATCCAGTCTTGGAGCAACTTCTTCTCGGCGACCGAGAGCGACTTGTTGGAGTCCGGGGGAGGCATCCGCTCATCGTCGTCCGTTGAAAGGATACGCCGCACCAATTCGCTCGCCGCGGGTTTGCCGCGAACGACCGTTGCCGCATCGCGTTTGGCAAACACGACCGCTTCGTCGTCCAATCGCAATTCAGCCTCCCGAGCAGCTTCGTCGGGGCCATGGCATTTGAAGCAGCGGTCCGACAACAGTGGCCGAATATCGCGATTGTAACTAATCGCTGGCTCGGCCCAGCAAGGTGACGTGGTCACTGCAACCATTGCCAATGCGAAAATCATATCTTTCGACTTCACGAACAGCATGACGGGGATCCTCCGATCGTCGGTGAAGTTAGTGGGTGAATACAATAAGCTAATATTATGCCCGCTCGCCGCTGCAGTTACAATCGTTTGTCCGACGATGTTGAGCATTTGTTCGATATCCGGCAACGCGAATGCTACGCACGAAATTTCCAAGCTATTATATGCCCATTCCCGCTTTCTATTGCGATCACTTCCAACTCCCGCTACCAGCTGGGCATACGTTTCCAATGGTGAAGTACCGCAAGCTGCGCGATCGATTGGCGACCGCCGAAGTCGCTTCGCAGCTGGAATTTACCGTCCCAGACGCCGCAACTGACAATCAACTAGCCCTCGTCCACGACCCAGATTACATCGCCGAGCTAAAATCGGGATCGCTGGACCCTATCGCTCAGAAGCGAATCGGCTTCCCTTGGTCCGAACAAATGGTCGAGCGGTCGCGTAGATCGACGGGCGCCACCATCGCAGCAGCTCGCGCAGCACTGCACAACAGATACGCCTTGAATCTGGCCGGCGGAACCCATCACGCCTTCGCCGATCACGGACAAGGATATTGTGTGTTCAACGACGTCGCAGTCGCTATTCGAGTGCTGCAGCAAGAGGGACTTGCAGAGCGTTGTGTCGTGATTGACTGCGATGTCCACCAAGGAAACGGGACCGCACACATTTTCCGAAACGACGATTCCGTCTTCACATTCTCAATGCATGCCGATCGCAACTTCCCTCACAAGAAGTGTAATGGCGATCTCGACATCGCACTTCCAACAGGAACAGAAGACGACGAGTACTTAGAAAGACTTGAGCACGCTGTTCGAAAACAAATTCCGTTGGTTCATTGCGAAATGGTATTCTACGTCAGTGGAGCTGATGCATTTCTCGGCGACTGCCTCGGGAAACTGAAGTTAACAAAAGAAGGCCTCAGAAGACGCGACGAACTGCTGTTCGACATTTTTCGGCAGCTTTGCGTTCCCGTCGTAACGATGATGGGAGGCGGATACGCAAAAGACGTGGACGACATCGTCGATATCCACGAGAATACCGTACGTACTGTCTTGAGTGCTGCCAGTCGAACTTGAAATTAGCGAACTTGAAATTAGCGAACTTGAAATTAGCGAAACGGAAATTAGCGAAACTGAACCAACAATATCGCCAGGCGGGAAACGAACAACCAGTCATGAATTCCACCGAAACTAACGCCGCAGCGACTGGCTCGACCGGAACTGGCTCGACGAAAACTGGCTCGACGGAAAAAGTTGGCGAGCGGCGACGGGCGGTCATTTTCATTCACGGCTTGGCTGCGCCGCGCTCTAGCATGGCACTGCTCGCCTATCGAGTGCGAATCGCGGGGTATCGCGTGAGTAGCTTCGGTTACCCCAGTATTTGGCGACACATCGAAATCTTCAGCGATCGATTTGCGGAGCACATTCAGTCCATCGTCGATCAGGACGATCTCGACGAAGTCAATATCGTTGCGCACAGTCTCGGCAGCATCGTCACTCGGCACGCCCTCCGAGAACACGCATTTACTAAACTACATCGAGTCGTCTTTCTAGCTCCGCCCAATCAAGGCTCTCCGGTAGCTCGGCGATTCGCTCCGTGGCTCGGTCGAATCTGTCCGCCACTACACCAATTGTCCGATCATTCCGAAAGCTTCGTCAACCAGCTCGAGGACCCGCAAGGTGTTTCGGTGGGAATCATCGCCGCAAAGTGGGATCACCTCGTCCCAATCGAAAACACCAAGCTGGCCAACCAAGCGGACCATATCGTGATGAAGGGGATGCACACCGGGCTGCTCTTTCGCCGCTCTGTTGCCGAACAGGTCCTCCACTTCTTAGCCGACGGCAAGTTTCACACGGCGAACAGCAAGTAGTAACAAGTGAGCGGTCGAGAACTATCCCAAGCTCCATCCCTTGCGATAGTCGCGACGGATGTACTGTTCGGCTTCGGGGGCGTTGGTTACTCGCATGTTTTCCGAATCCCACTCGATCTTCTTGCCCGTGCGATAGGCGACATTCCCGAGGTGGTTGGCTTCTGTCAACAGTCCCGCGTACTCGAAATCACAAGTCGTCGGCTCACCGGTTTTACAAGCGTGCAGCCATTCGGCGTGATGTCCAATCGAATTTGGAATGAATTGCTCGGGCCGCTTGAAATCGGCAAAATCTGTTTCTGGAAGCAGCACATGCTTTCCGTAATCGGAGAGCAGCATTCCTTTTTCGCCGATGAATACGCAACCAGAACCCCACTGCGGAATTCCTTTCTCTTGCCAAATCTTGGGCTTATTGGCACCTTGATACCACGTTAACGATACGGGTGGCATTTCACCTCGAGCGGCGTATTGGTATTTCGCCTGCATGGAGGCCGGTGCAATTTCGGCGTGCGGCGCCGGTCCAGCGGCTTCAATCGTCAGCGGTTGGTCTAGCTTCAGTGCCCAGAAAGGCAGATCGACCCAGTGGCTGCCGAGGTCGGACATGGTTCCGTTTCCGAAATCCCACCAACGGTACCATTTTGGTCCTGGGAAGTAGACGCTGTGGAACGGGCGTTCGGGCGCTGGGCCCAGCCACAAATCCCACTTCAAATACGGCGGAATGGGCTCCGATCCTTGCGGACGTTCCTGTACAGAAACGATATCCCGGTTGCGTTTTGCATCTTCGGCACTCTGCCGACCCCAAGCTCGACCGACCCAAACGTGAGCTTCCTTGACCCCGCCGATCGCTCCGGACTGAATGAGTTCGACGACGCGACGGTAGTTGTTGCCGGCGTGAATCTGAGTTCCCATTTGCGTGGCAACTTTAGCTTTGCGAGCGGCGAGTCTAATTTTGCGTGCTTCTTCGACGTTGTACGTCAACGGCTTTTCGCAATAGACGTGCTTGCCCATCTGCAGAGCTGGCAACGTGGCAAACGCGTGGGTGTGTTCGCACGTGCTGACAACGACCGCGTCGAAGTTCCGCTCCGTGTCGTAGAGCTGGCGGAAGTCGGTGTACTTCTTTGCCTTGGGAAACCGCTTCCCTGCCGCATTTAAATTATTTTCATTCACATCGCACAAGGCGACGATATTTTCGGACGCGACGTTGCCCGCGTTGGAACCACCGCGGCCACCAGCACCGATGACCACGATATTCAATCGTTCGTTTGCGTTGAGGGCCTTGAGGATACTCGGCGCGCCAAAAACGGTCGAAGCAGCAACGGCGCTAGTAGCTTGTAGAAATCGACGGCGAGTTGCTTGTTGCCTGCTCATAGTGTTCTCCAGAAGTAATTCAGTAGCGTCCTCAACGAAACGAAATCATCTCGAATCAGTGTAGCAGGCTCGGCCGCGGTGCAACAGAAATTCCCCCCTAAGAGCGGCAATTTTAAAAGGCATCGCAGAATTTCCCCGAACGAGAACAATCGCCGTTCCGGACGTCTAGAGCAATTGCAAATCGGAAACATCCATGGCGACAAGGCCCGTCGATTTCGCAATTTCGGCCATTTGCTTCAATGCACTCGCCCCTTCCTCGCCGAGGTCAATCGAAAAATCGTTGACATACAAATCGACGTGTGCCCAAATTACCTCGTCGTCCATTTCCTGCGAGTGGAGCTTCATCGTCGCCAGAGTTTCGTCGCGATTCGCAAAACCGTACTCGACGGACTGCCGGACGAGTTGCCCGAGTCGCGTTTGGACGTCGGCTGGCAGCGAACGTTTGGCGAGGATTCCTCCCAACGGAACTGGACAGCCGGTGCGCGATTCCCAAACTTCACCGAGGTCGGCGGTTTGGAAGAGGCCATAGTTTTGGTAGGTAAATCGCCCTTCGTGGATCACGACGCCAAAATCGCAAGTGCCAGACTGCACGCTTGGCATAATTTCCGAGAAGACGCGGTGTTCGATTCGCGTGGCCTGCGGGTAGGCGAACTGAAACAAGAGTTTCGCTGTAGTCCACGCTCCCGGACAACAAACAGTCGAGTTTGCGGTCGGCTCCGCCCCTTCCACATTCGTCAATAATACTGGACCGACGCCGCGACCGAGTGCGGCACCCGCAGGCAAAACTCCATAGTCGTTTGCCAAATGCAATGCCGCATGAAAACTGGCCTTGGAGCAATCGAGTTCGCCGCGCGCCAACAGTTCATTCAGCTCCTGAACGTCCATGTATTGAATATCGAATTCCAATCCCAACAAGTCGATCTTCTTATGGATGATCGCGTGGAACATGAAAGTGTCGTTGGGACACGTGGAAATAGCCAGCTGCAACTTCATCGTTTAAAACTCGTTCCCGTTTCTGTTGCCATCGTAATAGTCACGCCGCGCGTCATTCACTAACCGCACGGAGTAGACACTCCTTAACGCTGAGAAGCGACTCCTTGATTTTCCATTGCGATTTGTCGCGTTGGCCAGCGTAGTTAGAAATCCCTCGCAGCACCGCCAGCGTTACCTGGAACTTCTGGCAGGCCACGGCAACGCCGTATGCTTCCATTTCCTCCACCATCGCGTCGGGAAAACGACTTAAACGATCGGCTGCCATTTCGAGTGAGGTCGAACATGTGGCGGTGGATAATATTAAGCCAGCAGGCAAACTTTGCAATTGCGGAACCGCTGCCAGCGGCAACTCGTCGTGCAAGCCCGCCGATTCCCCTTCAAATTCAACCGTCCATTCTCCCGACGCCGAAGGAATCCCGACATCCACACAGCGAACTCGATCGCCAACAACCACCGAACTCAGTTCGATGTCTTGAGAAAACGCACCGCCAATCCCGACCAGCAATACGCGTTCTATTTGGGCTTGGAGACCGGACAGTATTTGGTAGGCCTGAACTGCAGCAATGAGCGAGAAGCCGCACAGCCCAACAAAACTCTGGCGACCTCCAAATTCCGTTTCAATGCCGCAATCATTCCTCATTCGAGAAGCCAGACCGTCACCAAAAAGGTGAGCGGCTTCAAACCGAGTTGGGACGAGGATTAGTGTATTGCTCAACATAAGCCGTTAACTGTTATCAGATTTTCATACCGCAGAGTATTCGCACAACGAAGGATAAGGTTACCACTATAGCCGTTTCGTTTCGTTCGCGTCATTCATAGCTACCCAGAATTGCGGAATCGCAATCGCGAAGTAGGCTTCTACGTACGCCGCGAACAAGCGAAACACAGTTCCGGCAGACGGGCACTTCTACGGGACGCGTGCCAGGTTTTCAGAAAGGGGCAAGACAATTGTCCTGCCCCTATTGTCCTGCCCCTATCACCCTGCCCTTCATCGGGATCCACGTCTCGCCTTTCACAACCAAGTTCCAAAGCGAGAAAACCGCATTCGTTTTGACTGCTTCGCCCACCACTTCTTCGCGCGCGGAGGCTTGCTCTCATCCGACCGGTTGACGATTGCAATGTTTGGCGATTGTATTGGCGGCTTGCATTTATTCGCTACGCGAGATGGTTTATCGGCTGCATTCTGATACGATCGAATTGTTGCGACTTGGCTGGACAACAAAACGTGCTCAGGGATGCGATCATGAAATTTCTTGCCAAAGAAAAACTCGCCGTGTTTTTTACTCTCGCTTTTGGTTTTGGGGCTGGTAGCCGTTGACTCGGCGGTCGCCGCAGCACTAACCTTGGGCGTAGTCGACAGCCACAACTCTGGAATCGGTGGCGGCTGCTTCATCCTGATCCACAACCTTGTGTAGCGATAACATGTCTCACGGAGAAGGCGTCCACAGTGACGCATTCGTCTGGCGCTGCGATTACTGCTCTCTATCTGCGCGAAGCGCAGCTACCGTTTCTGACCAACAGTTTGGAATTGCCATGAAAAACACCGCCAACCTGCGAATCGCCAAAACAACTCCCCTGCTCACTCCGGCGCTGTTGGAAGAAGAATTCCCCTGCAGCGAGGACGTCTGCGAGCTAGTCGCAAAACGGCGAACGGAAATCGAATCGATTCTAGACGGGAATGATGACCGCTTGCTAGTCGTCGTTGGCCCCTGCTCGATTCACGATCTCGACTCGGCTAATGAGTACGCGGAAAGACTTCGTCCGGTGGCCGAGGAATTATCGGAACGATTGCTGATCATCATGCGCGTCTACTTCGAGAAACCGCGAACGGTTATCGGCTGGAAGGGACTGATTAACGATCCGGATCTCGATGGATCGTATCGAATCAACAAGGGACTGCGACAGGCCCGAAAACTTCTGGTCGATGTCGCACAACTTGGCTTGGGGGCCGGCACCGAATTTCTGGATACTACGTTCGGGCAATTTTACGCGGACCTGATTAGTTGGGGAGCCATCGGAGCAAGAACGGCGGAGAGCCAAATTCACCGCGAACTCGCATCTGGCCTTTCAATGCCCGTGGGAATCAAGAACCGGACCGACGGCAATATCCAAGTCGCGGTAGATGCGATTCAGTCCGCTCAAAGCCGACACCTCTTCCCGTCACTCACTAAGGAGGGTGCACCCGCTATTCTCGAAACGACTGGCAATCCCTATTGCCACGTCGTGCTGAGGGGCGGCAGCGAAACGGGGCCGAACTACGAGTCGAAATACGTCAACGAAACACGCCGACTGCTGCGGGATGCAGAGCTCGTCGAGTCAATCATGATCGACTGCAGCCATGGCAACAGCGCCAAAGACCCCGAACGACAAGCACTCGTCGTCGATTCGATTCAACAGCAAATTCGAGCTGGCGAAACAGCGATACGCGCTCTAATGATTGAAAGTCATTTGAACAGCGGACGCCAGAATCATGGAGAACAGAAGCTGTTGTACGGACAAAGCATTACCGATGGTTGCCTCGGCTTCGAAGATACCATTGACATGTTGAGAAGACTGGCTGAGACGCATACCTAATCGCCGACCGTTTTCAGTCCTCATTAACGACGGAAATCGTATCGCCCCGGAGCGAGAATGTCGTTTGGATCGAGCATCTCTTTCAGCTGCTGTAAAAAGCTATCGTAGGCCCCATTCGATTTGGGCAACGACTTCTGTGACAAGTTACTCAATCGATAGGGCAGAACACCTTTCGCCGCCAATAATTCGATCAGCCGATCGTGACACTGAACAGCCCGCTCGTCTTCTCCGTTGACTTCTCGATCGTAGACAAGTGCCGTGTACAAGTTGGCACAGCGTCCCGAAACACAATTGAAGCCGATATTGGGCTCGAATTTGTGCTCCAGCACGGTGGTCTTGATCAAATCCAGGAGGGCGTTCATGGTGTCTGATACTAAGGGCAGGGCGTGACATACCCAGATGACTCCGCAACCATCGCGTTCCGGGTCGATCAACTCGGGGACGAGAGAACGCTTTCGCCAATACAAGGAACGGATGTTGTGCGAGGTGGGAACGCCCAGATAGGGTGTCTCTCGCTCTTGATTGTCCAGGAACCAAAACTCACTCACGTGAGGTTCCAATGCCTCTCTCACATGATTGGCGGAAACGACACCGAGCTGTTCGGACGCGCCGTAGACAACCCCTCCACCGAACCAAACATCGCCGCCGAATTGAGAAATATCGAGCGGCGTTTTCTGCTGCATTTCGACCCACGGATACTGCCCCTGCGTCGCCATGTTTTTGTAATGATTCCAAACGCCGAACGAGTTTGGCTCGAGCACTCGATGCAAAAGCAGTTCGCGCGAAACCTCGATCACGCGAGCTAACATCTGCTGGTTTTCAATCCGACACAAGAAGGGCTGATAGAAGTCGGGCAATGGCGCCAACCAGATCGTCAGTTGAGTCACGATGCCCAAATTTGACTGCGTGAACAGGCCGTCGACCGCGGGGCCAACCCCCGAGCGGTGCACGTTCTGAATCGCCGCGTTTTCAAATCGACCAAAACCCGTTCGTAGACACCGCCCATCAGGAAGAACGACTTCAAAGTTTGCTACGAAATCGCCGCGCTGTCCGTAAGGTCCCGTTCCATCCCCCCGTTCCACGACATTGCCGATTAAGCTGCCGTCCGGCGGGCCCCCCGTCACAGACAAGAATAATTTCGAATCGCGTTCTTTGAGAAACTGACATACCTGCTCGAATGTCACGCCGGGTTCGACAGTTATATACGCCAGTTCTTCGTTAAAGTCGACGATCTTGTCCATGCCGCTCAGATCGAGCAGAACGGAGGTTGCCGTTGGCACTCGCGAACCAAGTCCCCAGTTCTTACCTCGACTAACGGAGTACAACGGTACGGAATTCTGGTTTGCAATTGCGACGCATTCTTGAACTTCGTCTCGATTCTCTGGTTTGAGAATCGCCAGCACTCCAGCATCGGTTGGAAACGTGGCAGCACTGGCTTCGGCTAACAGCGCGGCGTCGACGATTACGTCCTCCGCGCCCAGTGCGTCAGCCCAACATCGAATTGCGTTTTTGAGTTCCATGGAATCAGAGTGTCTCACAAGGTCCACGCGGCAACAATGGCGAATTGCAGGATTGACGTTGAATTAGCGTTCAGATCAGCAGGGGCAACGTACGGACGCAACAAAAAACTCACCCCGTTTCGAGGTGAGCTCTTTGGATTGCCGGCGGCGAGATTCGGGTTCAGTCTCCAGAAGCCATCCCAACCCTGGGGACTGTCATCCTTGATTGATGTCCTGCTAGTCTTCCACAAGTCAAATTTCAGACTAGCGCGGACTTCTGCTTACCAATTCTCGGTTGAATCTGCCAACCAACTAATTTCTGGGGTTAGATTTCAGGCCCGTCAGTAACGTCGCCTTGACCAGCTGGAGCTGTCGTACGACCGCAGTCGGTGAATGCGAGAGCGTCGACGAACGACGAATCACTCGCACTGCTAGTGGTGGGAGCATGAACGATGACTGACAGCGGGAAATCGATTGTGTAGGATTGGTCCAGAGCTAACATTGCTTGTGCAACGTCGCCTAATTCGTCGATGATCGCATCGCGAGCACCAGCAACACCAGAAACGATACCGATAGTCAACAAAGTAACCAACAATACCCATTCAAAGGAAAGAACAGCATCGTCTTCTTTCCACATAGCCAAAGTAACCTGTTTCATTTGAAAGTCTCCTTTTAACACGAAGAGAAATAGACTCATAACACCTGAAAGGCTTGTCCGTTGTGACACGCATGTTCGGTCTTTTACAGTTGTGGATAGTTGCACTGTCTGTTCCAAATGGGCCAAAAGAGCAGGAATTATGAATTCTGCAAGTCGGCAGTAGCCCGCTTCTAACGCGTGTAGAGGTTATGCCAATTTTGCGGATTGTAACGATCGCTCCAGACGACGCGGTCGTCCGAATTAGTCACGCAATTACGACAAGCCGTCTTTGCGTTATGTACCGATTCTATACGTCGTGCGTGTAAGACCAGAATTCACACTTGAAACGCCAATTCCGGGCCCCTCCGAAAACGTTCAACAGCCTTGTCGCTTGCCGTTCAACGAACTGTGCAATTCGTCAGCCACCTCAAACATTCTCCGACTTTCAACCACAAAACTATCGAATGGCACAGGCGCTGGACCCAAAGAACTTGTTATCCGCGGCGTTCATAGCTCTCATCAAAGCTCAGACCGAACCAGCACAGCCACGTGCTTTGCCGCGTCAGGGTCAGGTCACTGCGCTTCGCGCAGAGAGGGCCAGAAGTCTGGCAACGTTCTGCTACGAGCGTTCGACAAAAGGCCGGAGGCTGATTTGGCACGAGTACGCACCCTGGAGCAACCTGCCCTCTGGAGCAACCTGCACCCTGGAGCAACCTGCACCCTGGAGCAACCTGCACCCTGGAGCAACAACGAGCATCGCGATAATTTGCTGCAGCAAATGCCAGGCAGCAAATGACCAAGAATCAGCTTGCTAGAACGAAGTGTCGGGACGCATTGACTGCTCTTTAATGTCGATATTAATAGAGAGACAATAAGAGTATGAGCCAGCACAAACGTATGATCATGCACCAACTTAGTGACTACCAAAGGGTTTAAGTCGATTTCAGGGCTTCAGAATCCGCTTTGAACCGATCTTGGCAATTGGGTAACATGAACAGAGCCTCGATCGTCGATAGCGACTTTTATCGGCAGCACGGACCTAACTATAAGAAACTGGACACGTTATGCCACTCAATACCTCGATTCGCTGGGCGATGTCGATCGTGTTTGCGCTGACGTGGATCCAACTTGTGAGCGCACAAGGCTCTCATCGTGTTCTCGCACCACCCAAGAATGCGTCTAGCCCTGCAGACCCCCATGCGGACCTCATTCGCGAAGTCGAGCGATTCGTGCAAAACTCCGATCGCTCTCTCGATATCGACCCCGACGAGATTGACCCCGAGCTGCTAAAAATGGCACAACAGTGGGCGCGGCAATTTCAGAAGCCCGAGGATCTCCCCGACGAATTCCGCGAACTTCTAGAATCGCTCGGGCCCAAAATTCAATCTTCGGAAAACGGGTTCCCATTACAGCCGTTTCCAGGAGAACCCCAACCCCAAGGGCCTGAACAAAATGACCCGAACCGGTCGCCAAACACAACGAAACCCCGCGGTGAAACTGAACCCGGCGATATTGACAAACCAGGTGGCAACAACTCGCTCATCGACCCCGCTGGCAACCTATTAGACCCCGACATCTTTCAACCGCCAAATTTCAACGAATCGAATAAACTGCAGCCCAACGATGAGCCCTCCAATTCGGAACGGCCTTCCCAGCGACCGGGGAATTCTGATAGCGAACTAAGCAACGACCCGAATGCACCAGACATTCGGATTCCAATCGGCGAGCGGAACGGGGAACGCACCGAAAACAACCGATCTCCCGATAGATCTCCGATCGAAAGCGAGCGGACTCTACCAAACGGGCAGCTACCTGTTGAAGGGAATTCCGAAGTACGAAATCAACCAGACCTGGGGCCGGGCGATATCGTTCCCGAAGTCCAACAAGACACAGAATCACACCGCAGTGAAATTCTCAACGGGCTACGGGATTCTAACCTCACCATCAAACAACAGTGGAATCGGATATTGGAACAGGCGCGTCGCGACGCGATCCTAGACGATAACCCGGCACAAGAAGGAAACGGGGATTCCGTGCTGTCTAGATTCCTGGAAGAAACATTCGGGGAAACTATTGCCGATGTTGTCGACCAAACTCATCAGCCCCAAAATCAACGGCAAAACGCAAGGACGATACGAGGCCGAGATCCAACGTCGAACTCTGACCGAAACCGCAATGGGCCGAATCGCGGTCGCTCAACCAATCAGCGTCCTGGTCCCGGTGAAGATCCAATCAGAATCCAGGAAAACCGCAACGGAAACACCCCCAATCGAAACACTCAAACACCCAATCGCAGCGATGACTCTGACCACCCCAGCAATCGAGTCGGCAACAATCCTAACGGCAACGGGACAAACGACAACGGGACAAACGACAACGGGACAAACGACAACGGGACAAACGGCAACGGGACAAACGGCAACCTTCCCGATCGAAGTCGACCTAACGCAAATAACACGAACGCAAATAACACGAACGGTAATCGACCTAACGCAAAT
>JBLHLE010000015.1:0-17545 GCA_047620805.1 Pirellulaceae bacterium | reverse complement strand
AGTCACAGAGTCACAGAGTCACAGAGTCACAGAGTCACAGAGTCACAGAGTCACAGAGTCACAGAGTCACAGAGTCACAGAGTCACAGAGTCACAGTCACAGAGTCACAGAGCCTTAGTGCAGCCGTCGGCCGCAACAAAAACTAAAGGTTTTTCACTCGCGGCCTTATAGCGTTGCCGCCGAAAAACATGGCATTAATCGAGTCCCACAATCTTCTTTCCTCGTCCTCTTTCTCTGCGGCCCTCGGCGCCCTCTGCGATTAGCACCGGATACTAAATCTCGGGACGTCGGGACGATTGTTCTTAAACGCAGAGGCGCAGAGAACGCAGAGGCGCAAAGGACCGCAGAGGAGGAAGAAGAAGAATGGAATTGGCGGATTGAAAGCCCGCGGCCTCGTTGAGCACTTCGAGAGCGCTGAATTCAATTCTGATGGCTGCGGGGACTGCGGGGGCGATGTGGCTGGAATCCTCTGATAAACTGGCTCTGAAGTCAGTCTGTTGCCCTTCGCTAGTCCTTTTTCTCTGAGTGTCCGCGGCTCGGCTTGAGAAATATTGCAAAGTGTGTGAATACAACCATCCGCGATAGACGATTTCAATAGCAGGCATCAGCAAACTTTGATATGATAGCAAGCAGTATTGCTGCCGCACGTAGATTGAAACACTTTGTGCGATCGAAACACCCAAATCAGGGAATATGACCATGCTTACGATTCTCGGGGAACCAGACAAAGCAACAGGTTTTTGCGACGGTTACTCTCGGCGGGGATTCTTGCAGATCGGTGGAGCCGCGATGGGTGGGCTGGCACTGAACCAAATTCTGGAAATGGAAGCTCGAGCGGGCATCGGCAGTTCCAACAAGGCGATCATAAACATCTATCTTCCGGGTGGCCCGTCGCATATTGATATGTGGGATCTTAAGCCGGATGCACCAGTCGAGATTCGCGGCGAGTTCAGCCCGATCAGTACGAATGTTCCGGGCATTCAGATTTGCGAATTGTTTCCGCAGATTGCCAAGATTGCCGATAAGTTGATTTTCGTTCGTTCTCTTTCCGATTCCGATGGCGGACACGACTGCTACCAATGCATGACCGGTCACAGGCGAGGCGACCGTGGTCCCACTGGCGGTTGGCCATCCGCAGGCGCTTGGGTGTCCCGACTGGCAGGACCTGCAAACGAGGCCGTGCCACCGAATCTGGCGACTATGTATACGACGGGCGAGCGGCGTTGGGGCGATCCACAGACGGCTGGATTCTTAGGCCCAATGCACAACCCCTTCAATCTGGTGGGCCGCAAGGCGCGAGACAAATCCGACAATATGGTGTTGCAAGGGATTACGCTAGAACGATTGCGCGACCGAAATAAATTGCGTTCCTCGCTCGACCAATTCCGCCGAGAACTAGATGTCTCTGGCCGGATGGAAGGTATTGACGTCAATCTGCAACAGGCCGTGGGCATATTGACCGATTCGAAGCTTGGTGACGCTTTGGATCTATCCAAGGAAGACCCGCGGATCGTCGAACGCTACGGCAAGAGCGACGAGAAGTTCCAGCGAGATGGAGCGCCGAAGATGGTCGAGAATTTCTGCATTGCGAGGAGACTGGTGGAAGCCGGAGCACGGTACGTCGCATTGAACTACAGCCGATGGGACTGGCATGGCGGCGATGGAATGAACTTCCCCCGTTCGCGACAGGAGTTCCCGATGTTGGATCGGGCTCTCTCGGCGCTCATCACCGATTTACACGAACGCGGCCTGGACAAGGACGTGTCGGTTGTGATGTGGGGCGAGTTCGGTCGTACTCCAAAGATCAACAATAACAATAGTCGCGACCACTGGCCGCGAGCGAACGCGGCAGTGATGGCAGGTGGCGGCATGCGAACAGGCCAAGTCATCGGCGAAACCAATAAGTACGGCGAGGAGCCCTCGAAACGACCGGTTAAGTTCCAGGAAGTGTTTGCTACTCTGTATCACAACATGGGAATGAACGCGCACCGAGACCGTATCTTCGACGGTTCCGGAACGCCGCGCTATCCGGTCGATCCTGGCAACGAACCAATGCCGGAGCTGATTTAATCATTGCAGAGAAACTCACGCTGAGACTTTCGTTTAGTCGGAACCCTGGTCATGAAGAAACTTCAGACTTCATTGCTACCCTCGAACCTGTTATCGCGGCGCGAGCTGTTGCGAGTCGGTGGTCTGGGTGCGATGGGGCTCACTCTTCCACAATTGCTGGCGGCCCACGGTTCGGCGGCGGAAAGTTTCTCTGGCGGTCCCGTGGCGAAGGCGGACTCGTGCATCGTATTGTACTTGAACGGTGGGCCAAGTCATCTCGACATGTGGGATATGAAGCCGACGGGTCCGGTCGATATACGCGGCGAGTTTAATCCGATTTCGACCTCGCTTCCCGCTGTCAGCGTTTGCGAACACTTGCCCCGGTTGTCGAAGCAGATGCATCGAGTGACACTCGTACGTTCGATGAATCACAGTGTCAACAACTCGCACGCCGCCGCCGTTTATGTGGCGTTAACGGGGCACGACCGCGGCGAGCAAGGTGGCGGCGCCAAGCCAACGGATCATCCCTCGCCCGGTGCCGTTCTCGCAAAGTTGCGTCCGGCTCGAGCTGGCGTATTGCCCTCCGTCACATTGCCTTACAAAACGAAGGAGGGAGCTGGTGGGCCTTTGCAGCCGGGGTTTCTCGCCGGCTTCATGGGAGCGGGCTACGATCCGTTCTGGGTATTGGACGACCCTAATTCAGCCAATTTTCAGGTGCGAAATCTTTCTTTACCCGAGGGAGTCGCTGTCACGCGAATGCGCTCGCGAGCGGATCTCCTTTCCAATCTCGACCGCGGCTTGGGCAACGCCGCCGAACGGCCGCTTGCCGCCATGAACGATTTTCAGCGACAAGCATTCGACCTATTAACCTCGAACGACGCCCAGCAAGCATTTCAACTGGATAACGAATCGTCGCAAGTCCGCGACCGTTATGGCCGCAATATTTACGGCCAGAGCGTCTTGTTGGCGCGGCGGCTCGTCGAAGCTGGCACGCGTATGGTGACGATGTCGTGGGCACCGGACGCGAACGCGACGTGGGACACACATGGCCAGAACTTTCAAAAACTTAAAACGACATTGCTTCCGCAGTTCGACGCCGCTTGCAGTAGCTTGATTGAGGACCTGGCCGAAAGTGGCCGCTTGGATCGGACGCTGATCGCCGTGCTTGGCGACTTTGGCCGCACTCCGAAAATCAACAACAACGCGGGCCGAGACCATTGGAACGCCTGCTACTCGATCATGCTCGTCGGTGGTGGAATCAAGCAGGGATTCGTCTACGGAGCGAGCGACCGAATGGGGGCTTTACCGACCGAGAGCCCCGTATCGCCTGGAGACATCGTCGCCACTATCTATCGATTGCTCGGAGTGGACCATCGCCACGAGTTATACGATTCTCTCGACCGACCGCACGCCGTGGTACCGAAGGCCCGCATCGTGAAGGATTTGATCGCATAAGTCCAAGATTATCATGCAGAATCATCGACGAGCGGGCCCGCCAACTACGCGGCGACATACACCCCCCCCTTTCGCGATGGCTTGGCTGCCGTAGCCGGGAAATTGTACCTCGCGACAGCCTACGGACTCGCGATTTGCCTGCCACAGGAGTCGTAATTGTTGCCGGTTTTCCGTCGCATCCCGGGCGGCTAACGACGAGAATGGATGTGACGAGTACAGGATGATATTGATTGTTTTCCAGTTAATAGGGATGTCCAGGTAATGTTCAGACAGGTTTCTACTATCGCGGGTCTTTTTTGCATGGTGACAGTGTGCATGGTGACAGTGTGCGTTGTGGCTGTGTGCATGGTGGCTGTGTGCGTTGTGGCAGTGTGCGTTGCGACAACGGTGTTCGCTTCGGCGGCCGCGGCGCAGGATCCGTTTGGCGACATCTCCGACCTCAAGCTGGCGAAGTCCGACGACAAAACGGATGTGCCTAGTACGCCTGCTCCCAGTGGCGCCATTGTGTTATTTGACGGCAAGAACCTGGCTGCTTGGCAAAACCGAAACGGCAAAGACAAGGCGGATTGGAGCCTCGTTGACGGCGCCGCCGTGCAAGTTAAGAGCCCGACCAGCGATATTATTAGCAAGCAGAAGTTCGGTGGCCGATTCAAATTACATATTGAGTTCCGCAGTGGTTATCAACCCGAGGCCAAGGGGCAACGACGGGGAAACAGTGGAGTCTATATTCAAGGCCGTTACGAAGTGCAAATACTCGACAGCTACGGTCTCAAGGGCGACCAGCAGAACGACTGTGGAGCGATCTATAGTGTCGCGGCTCCGAGGATGAACGCCTGTAAGCCGCCAACGGTTTGGCAGAGTTACGACATTGAATTTCAGTCACCGCGTTGCGAAAACGGCAAGAGGGTGGCGCAAGGGTTGATGACAGTCCACCACAACGGCATCAAGATTCACGACCAGGTGAAGATTACCATCGACAATTCGCTCCGCGGCTTGGGCGGCGATGTCTGCACGCCCGGCCCGATTCTATTGCAAGAAAACGGCTGCCCTGTGCAGTTCCGTAACATCTGGGTGCTACCACTAAAGTAACAAGTCCGTCCGGGAATTCCTGGGCTTCATTCCACCTGGAGCTTGTGGGGAATTACAAAAGACAAATTGCAACGACCAAACAAATAGCGATGGACAAGGACCAATGAGATGATCAAACAGTCGCGCTAATTGCAGATTGCTGACTGTCATTTGCTATTTGGTTGAAATTTGTCATCGTTTATTTGATTATTGAAATCAACCGGTCCCCTGGATTCCCGGATGCCCCCTTTCTTTAAGGCGCAAACCATGTCGCGTTTATCGCAACGAAGACTCTGCGGTTCACCAACTCATGCAATCGGTAGGCGAGCGTTCTTAGGCGCTGGTGCTGGAGTTCTTGCGGGTGGAGCGGCGGGGTTGGGTGTGTTGGGAAGTCCCGCTTTTGCAGACCAGTTGAAGAAGACGGAAAAGCGAGTCATCCTGCTGTTCCTCAGTGGCGGGGCCAGCCAATTTGAGACGTGGGATCCCAAACCGGGGCGACCGACGGGCGGGCCGTTCATGACGATTCCGACTACTGTCCCAGGTGTGCACATCAGTGAACTGATGCCGCTCATGGCTCAAAGAATTCACAAACATACTGCCATTATTCGTTCGATCAGTACCGCCAATACCGGTCACGATGGCCGCGGCGTCCGTGATTTACTATCGGGCGAGCGAAAGGATACGGGCAATCTCGACGTCCCTTCGTTGGGTTCGATGTTAGCCAAGGAACTATCGAATCCGGGGAGTTCTCTGCCGGAACACATCGCTTTCTATTCCGCATATGTTGGTTTGACGTTGAATAACCAAAGCGACTTCGCCGGTTTCCTGGGCGGACGTTACGAACCGATTAACATTCTCAGCCGCCTTTCTCCCGAAGCAATCAAAATTCCCCCCTCGCTGACCAGCAGTGAGGACCAGCAGCGGCACGCTTTACGTAAGCTGCTGAGTCAACAGTTCCGCGCCGAGCGACAACGCGACGTTACTTTGGCCAGTTATGACGCGGCGTTCGGACAAGTGAGGAATTTGTCCGCTAACGATAAACTGTTTGACATTTCAAACGAGCCCGCGGCGATTCGCAAGAGTTACGGAAACTCGCTGTTTGCTCAGCAAGCGATCGTTGCCCGGCGACTCGTTGAGGCTGGAGTTCCATTCGTGAGGCTGAATCGCGGTTGGTGGGACAGTCATGGCGAGAACTTCGATATCCACGCGGCATTAGTTCCCGACTTGGACAAGGTCATGTCCGCTCTGTTGGACGACCTCGAGGACCGAGGCATGTTGGATCACACGCTCGTCGTCACGTTCGCCGAGATGGGCCGGACGCCAACGATCAATAATATGCGTGGCCGCGATCATTGGGGCAAGTGTTGGAGCGCAGCGCTTTCCGGCTGCGGTATCAAAAGAGGCGTAGTGTACGGAAGCACCAATGCCGACGGTACTGACGTCGCCGAAAACCCCGTCAGTGCGGCCGAGTTCTTCGCCACCGTATTCAATGCGTTGGGAATCGATCATCAAAAGCAATATATCGCACCCGACGGCCGTCCAGTAACGCTCACCCCCTACGAAACCGAGCCCATCAAAGAGTTGCTCGCCTGACCGGAGGGAAGAATTTCTAAGCCTTCTATTCCGCAACTTCAATTGAAGAAGACGACGTATGAGTTCCGACCCAAACCAAATCAAACTGACGAAAAAGGTCGATGTCACGGGCGACCTGTTGAGCGTAACGCTTCTGCCGAGCACCGAGCAGCTTTGGATTGGCTCGTCGGATTTTAAGTTGTATGTCATTGATCTGGCCGAGGACAAACCATCACCGGAGCCGATCGACGGGCACGGCAGCTACGTGAGCGGAGTCGTGCTTGCTGAATCTGCTATTGTATCGGCGGGCTGGGATCGCAAGCTGATCTGGTGGGACCGGGAAAGCCGAAAAGCTATTCGAACCGTCGCTGCTCACCAGCGTTGGATTCGCCAACTAAAGGTCAGCGTCGATGGCAAACAGTTAGCGACGGTATCCGACGACATGACCTGCAAGCTGTGGGACGCGAAGACGGGTCAATTGATTCGTGAGTTGAGCGGGCATGAGAAGGTGGTGCCCCGATACGAATATCCAAACAAATTGTTCACGTGCGCATTTTCGCCAGACGGCAAGTTCGTTGCGGCTGCGGATGAACTGTGCCAGGTCATCGTATGGGAAACGCAAAATGGCAAAGAGCGAGCGCGAATTGATGCGGCCGCTTTCTTTACGCACGATTGGGAGCGGAATAATCATCCCTGGGGCGGTCTGCGAGCGTTGGCATTCTCGCCGGATGGAAAGCAGCTTGCCCTAGCTGGTATGAAGAATAAAGACGTGGCCATCATTAACGGCAATGGCCTTATTCAGGTCTTCGACTGGCAAATCGGCAAACAACTGCATGAGTTAAAGGCTGGCGAAAATCTGCAATTTGAGAGCCTTCGGTTTCACCCGCAGACAAAATGGCTGTTGGCGGCTTCGGGGGGTGGCAGCACATCGCGACTCGTATTTATGAACCTCGAAGACGGCTCACTTATCAAAGATATCGATTCTCAAACTCCGATGTTTGGCGTCGCAGTCAACGAAGCGGCCGACAAAATCTATACGGTGGGACGGCAACGAATCAGCGCGTGGGAGATGTAAAATTGATCAATATCAATATTGAAGAGCAGCTGGCATGAAACGTACTGAAATCCGTCGTCGCCAAATGAGCAGACGCTTCCAACAAAGGATCCGCCGCGCGTTTATCGTGCCTTGGCGGATGCTCGTCGCAGCACTGTTGGTCCTTACAACTCAGGCCGCGGCCAACGCTGCTGACGAGTTATTGCCCAAGCACACGAGTGTCAGCAAGGCGATCGATCACTACATTGACGCCCGACTGAGTCGAGAAACCGTGCAGCCTGCGCCGGCGGCCGACGACGCGACAATAGTGCGCCGGTTAACGCTCGATTTGGCGGGCCGTATACCGAAACCCGACGAGGCTAAGGTTTATGTGGCATCGACTGATCCGCAGAAGCGACCAAAGCTCATTCAGCTGCTCATTGGTTCTCCCGACTACATACGGCATTCGGCGGCGGAGTTCGAATTCCTGCTCAAGGGCTATAGCGAGAAAGCTGACAGCGTTCAGGCCTACTTATTGACTGCTTTTGAGGAGAACCGCCCGTGGGACCGCATGTTCCAGGACCTCATTGGCGAGTCGCCCGATCGACAGGACGCCGGCAAGTTTGTGTTGGGCCGGTTGAGCGATCAGGACGCTCTGGTGCGCGATGTGAGTTCGATTTTTCTGGGCATGAATATCGAGTGCGCCCGTTGTCACGATCATCCCTACGTGGACAGTATTTCGCAAGAATACTATTTTGGCATGCGTTCGTTTTTTGGTCGCTGTTTTAACTTTCAAGGCCAACTTCACGAGCGGCAGAATGGTGTCGTGCGATTTCGTCCGTTGGATGGTGACGAACGCGCCGCTCGATTGATTTTCCTTACCGGTCGCGTCGTTGAAGAAAAACTGTTGCCGGACGACGAACAGAAGAAGATGCTCGAGCAGGAAAATAAGTTGATCGACGAATTGAATAAGGCGTTTAAGGAGAAGCAGGAATTTCCTCCGCGGCCGACTTTCAGTCGCAAAGGAAAGTTCGTCGAAGTGGCTCTGGCTGTAGATGCTCGCGAGCGGATCGCGGCGTCGATCGTCAATCGACTTTGGTATCGCTTCTTCGGCCACGGTCTGGTCATGCCTGTCGACCAAATGCATGCGGAGAATCCAGCCAGCCATCCCGAGCTATTGGCTTGGCTTTCGCGCGACTTGATCGAACATGATTTCGATCTGCGGCGGACCACACAGGGTATGGTTGGCAGCTTGAGTTATGCTCGCAGCAGTCGCTGGCCAGACGCGACTCCACCAAATGCCGACCTTTTCGCGGTCGCGACAGCGCGGCCGCTATCGCCATTGCAATACGGCAGATCGCTGCGAATGGTATCAGAGCTTCCTGGCGGTCTTGCCGAACAAACTCGCGAACAACTTGCCCAACGAGCCGAGCAACTGGAAAGCAAGGCTAGGAATCAGTACGACAAGCACCTCAGGCAACTGAAGCCGGGAGATCAAGTTGGAATCACGGAGGTCTTGAAGTTTAGCAACGACCCGGAGCTGCTCGATTCGCTCGGCCGAAATCTGATAACTGCTCTCGAAAAGATGCCGTCGCGTAAGGAGCAAATCGTCACGGCCAGCTGGGCAATCTACTCCCGCCCGTCGACCCCAGAGGAAGTCGCGTTGATTGGTGATGTGCTCGACGCACAGCAACGAGAAGATCCAGAGTCGGTAAAACTGGCTCGTCAACAACGGGCCGAAATCGAAACGGCTAAATTGAGTATGGTAGCCATCGAGCAGCAAATCCAACGGATACAGCTGCCCGCGATCCAGCAGACGCAGCTCGGTGTGCTCGAACGTACCGGCGATTACCTTGCCGCAGTGGCAGAGATGACGCGGAGCAAAGAGAGCGTCGATATCATCATTGTCGCGAAGCGGGAAAGTCTTGAACCGGAGATACTGCAGCGCTGGAACAAGCTGACTCAATCGAATGTAGTCGAGCTCTCGCAGATGAATCTGCTCACCAACAAAATGAACATGATTAGTGGCAACAAGCAGCTCTTGGGCTGGGGCAGCGATGCGACGCCGTGGCTAGGTGTGAATTCCAGCGACGAACCAGCGAATGCTGGTTTTGTAGTCCCCGCCCGTTCGCTGGCGGTCCATCCTGCGCCCGATAAGCGGGTTGCCATCGGTTGGCAAAGCCCACTCAACGGTCGCGTTCGAGTTGAAATTCGCGTGGCGGACGGTCACCCGAATGGTGGCAACGGCGTCGATTGGGCAGTTGTCCATCGTCAACCGACAGGCGAGCACCCTCTGGGAGGAGGATATGTAAAACAGGGAGGAGTGTTCCCCGATGGCAGCGCGTCTAATCTCATCGGCGAACTCGATGTGCGAAACGGGGAATTCATTTCCCTGGTCATAGCAGCTCACGACCATCAGCACTCGTGCGATACCACGATTTGCGATTTAACAATCACCGAGGTCGACGGAGAAGGCCGCGCGTGGAAAGCTGCCGAACAATTGCAAAATCGGATCCACCAAAGCAACCCATTGAAAGACACGTTGGAAAACAGTGCGGTATGGCATTTCTATACGGTCAACGACACAGAGCAAAAGTCAACCGTCCCCATCGTGCCAGCCTCGACTCTGCTCGGACAGTGGATCGACCTGCTCCACGATCAGAGCGCCGCTGCGTTGGATACAAGCTCGAAATCACTAACCCAACTCGCCACGGCAACTCAACAGCTTTTGCTGACAGAACCTACATCAGCGACGGAATTCGATAAGAGATTGCGAGACAATCTCCGCTCGCCAACGGGGCCACTCTTTGCTGGCCTCATGCTAAAGACGCTGCTAGACGAGAAAGCGAAACTGGAGATCGCCGATCTGATGACCGAAATAGACGCGCTTCGTCCCGTCGCGGCGAAGCCCTTACCCCCGTTGCCCGAAGGCGTTGAGCAGCGTCATCAAAAATCGTTGCGGCAGATGGTGTGGGCGATGCTGATGAGTGCGGAATTTCGTTTCAATTATTGAGAATTCTGCCGCTTTGTTACCTCGGTTTTGCTTTAACTGAGCACTCGAAGCAGTTAACATAACACCATTCACTCCCGTCTTTTTCCTGCCGAGGTGCTTTGTATGTATTTTCGTTTTCTCTGTATCGGATTGCTGTTCACAAGCTGTTTCGCGTCGACTGGCGTTTCAGAAGATCCGTCCAAGTCCCCACTGACCGAGGACGTCAAACGCGTGCTCTTCTTGGGTGATTCGATCACTCACGCTGGCCACTACATCAGCATGATTGAAACTCGCTTACGTATGGAAGGAATCGACAAAGAACTGATCAACTTGGGGTTACCCAGCGAGACGTGCAGTGGCCTGTCGGAGCCGGACCATCCTTTTCCTCGACCGGACGTCCACGAGCGACTCGACCGAGCGTTGGATAAAGTTAAGCCCGATCTGGTTGTCGCCTGCTACGGAATGAATGACGGAATTTATTATCCGTTCAGCGAAGAGCGGTTCGAGGCGTATAGGAGTGGCGTTCAAAAACTGATCAAGAAAGTCAATGCCAGCGGCGCAAAACTCGTGCTCATGACGCCGCCACCATTCGACCCGTTGCCGTTAAGGAAGAAGGGGAAACTACTGCCAGCCGGCAGCGAAAAATATGCTTGGTTCTCGATCTATGAGGACTACGATTCGGTTCTGAAGAAATATGCGGAGTACATTTTGACGCAAAAAGACGGCGTGTTGATGACGCTTGACTTGCACTCGCCGGTAAACGAACACACAACGAAAATTCGCCAGGGAAATCCCGACTTTACGATGTCGGGAGATGGCGTCCATTTGGACGAGCCAGGTCATCGAATTTTGGCGAACGTAATCCTGGCGGCGTGGGGTTACCAGAAGACGCCCGAACGCAACGCCGATCTACTGAAGCTTGTCCATCAGCGGCAAAATGGCTTGCACGCCGCGTGGATGAGTCATGTTGGACACAAACGCCCCGGTGTGAAGCCGGGTTTGCCGATGGAAGAGGCGCTCGAAGTCGCGAATGAACAGAATCAAAGAATAGTAGAATTGCTTAACAAATTGCCGCCGAAGAACGGGACGCCAGGGGGCGAAAAGCAGTAAGGATTGGAGATTTAGCCCTTATTGGTGAGCGTGTGAAGCGTCAGGTCAGTGAGGTCCTTTGTTTGCCGCGATAGCAAACTGACGGCGTACCCGAAAACACAACAAGAGGTAAGTCCGCAAACGGTATATAGGTAGCCGTTTACCTTGGTGAACTTCCACAAGCAGAACATTACTACGGCGCCCATAATTGCGCCGGCCATCGCTCCGGTGCCATTTGCGCGTCTTGTGGTTACGCCCAAGACAAACAGTCCACCGAGGACACCCATAAACAGACCGACGATTTTCAGAAACTCATCGAACAGCGATTTGATATTTGGGTCGACGAAGACGAGCGCGAGAAGCGTGCCGATAACTCCCATCGTCAACGTGATTCCCTGGGCATACCGCAAGTATCCTCGCTCGTCTTTCCCGCACACGTCAAAGGGGCGGAGAAAGTCGGTGACGATGGCTGTGGCGGTCGAGTTCATACTTGTGGAGACGGTCGATTGCGCCGCGGCGAAGATTCCAGCGACGATTAGGCCCGCGAGTCCAACTGGCATTTCGTTGGCGATAAACAGAGGGAATATCTGGTCGGTGGTGATGCTGGGATCGATTTTCTCGGGATGCGAGCGATAGAACGCAAATAGAGCTGTGCCGATAGCGAAGAAGAGAATTGTCGCCGGGACGGATAGAACTGCGTTTGTCCAGATTGAACGAGCCGCCAGTTTTTCGTTGGGCGTGGTCATGTATCGCTGTACGACCGCTTGGTCGGCGGTGTACGAGGAAACGTTTTGTCCGATAGCTCCAATGACGATAACCCACAACGCAATTTGTGCGTTGGTGATGTCGCCGTGAAAGTTCGCCAAGCGGAATTTGTCATTGTCCATGCTCATTTCCATAAACCCGCTCCAGCCTCCGTCGACCCCGGCGACCAGTAGCCAGATCGCGATAACTGCTCCTCCGAGCAATACGAAGGTCTGGATGGTGTCTGTCCAAATTACCGCTTCCACACCGCCCATAGTGCAATAGAGGATACTCAACAGACCCATGATCAATACCGAACTTGCCGGTGAAAGCGGCGTTGCCACCGCGAGCGCGAGGCCCGTGAGCGACATTACCACAGCCATGCGGAAGACGTGAAAGAGTGTAAAGCTAATGCTGCCAAAGTAACGAACTGGGCGGTTAAAACGCTTTTCAAGATATTCGTAAGCGCTCGTGGCATCGATGCGACGATAGAAGGGCAATGCGACGTAGACAGCGACGAATGCGACCACGGGGATCATCATGTTGCCGATGGAATATACCCAGTCTTGAGCGTACGACTTGGAGGGAATGCCCGTAAACGTGAGCGAGCTGAGCATCGTTGCAAAGATACTGCAGCCAGCAGCCCACCAAGGGATCCTCATACCTCCACGAAAGTAGTCGTCTGTGTTTTTGTTGGCAAAGGAGAAGTAGACGCCGACACCAACCATTGCCAGCAGATAGCCGACTAATACAAGATAGTTGATGACACCAAATTCGCGGGCTGCCACTACGGGGCTAATCTTCCAGACTTTGGCTGTGCGAACGCGGGGTCGGACTTCGCCAGTGGCGACGATGATATCTTTGCCCCACTTTACGGGAATCGTGGTAACATGGTTTTGCGGCGTTTCCTTCAGCTCAACCCACGTATTAGTAATCGTATGGTAAGCGAACGATTTTTTGGGAAAGCCTGGATGATCGTCCAATAACTCGTCTGTGCGATGATACAGCGAACCGTCGGCACCACCTAGAACGAAAATGTGACTTTGCCCGTACTCGATTCCGATCCCGGCCATCACGCATTGCGGCGCATCTCTTCGTGTTCGCCAAGTCTTGCTGCTGGGCGTGTATTCCCATACATCATTGAGGAATTCGATTTCCTCGCCCTCTTGTCGCCGGCCACTGATTACGTAGATACAGTTCTCGTAGCCGTTGTGCTGGGCGACGGTCAGGTTGAAGGCACGCGATGGACCGGGCCAGGACTCGAGTTCGTCCCACGGTGCCTGAACTTCCACACCTGCGGTATCTGGTACCTTCTTCTTCAGGTCTAGCACCCAGAAGTTTTTCATTGCCGAGTCGAGACCGCCCCCCGCTTGCCCACCGGCAACGTAAACTTTGTCGCCGATCAGTGCCGCTTGAGTAAAGGCGCATGGTTTCGGAAGAGGAGGATAGTTTGTCGATTCGAGCTTTTTCGATTTCTCGTTCCAGCGGACCAGAGTTACTTTGTCGAATGTGTTCGTGCTGTCGTTGCCGCCGATACAAAGAACCCCCCTGCCCTCGGGCAGAGAAACGGCAGCTCCATATGCGACAGGAAAACCAAAGTCGTC
The DNA here is from genome assembly GCA_047620805.1 of Pirellulaceae bacterium. Lineage (GTDB taxonomy): Bacteria > Planctomycetota > Planctomycetia > Pirellulales > Pirellulaceae > JBLHLE01. The sequence continues at coordinate 3,939 of JBLHLE010000015.1, read as the reverse complement.
ACCCTTGGTCCATTGGTACTTGCCATTCTTCTTCTGCATGATGTGGACGGACTGATGCCAAACTTTGTCATTCTCCCAAACGGGTTTGGCGAAGTTAGCTCCGCCGATCACGAAGAGCATGTCTTTATCGTCACCATCGTGGTCTTGGATACCGACAAACGGTCCGGCGACGCCCAGCGGATCTGGCAGGTCTGGCAGTGCCGTCCAGTCGAGCCGTCTTCCAGTTTTCGGTTGGCCCTCTTCGGCGCAGCAGTCGACTGGGTTAAGTCCCATCGGGAAGAGGTAACTGAAAAAGATAATGACGAGTGCAACGGGACGACTGGACATAGATCTACTTTGAATGTCAAAGACGAACGGGAACGTGAAAACGCGTTTAGCAAAGCGAACATTATAGGGGACTTACCGATCGCTCGCACCTCACGAAACCGGTAGGGCTTCTCGTTCGCCCTCTAACGGATGTGCCATTCGGCAGAATAGTTAAACCGACGCCATTGCCGCGACGAAGATCCAAGCGTTGGCCAACGCAATCCCCATCTGTAGTACGATGGCTGCCGCAATGATTCTCCACGGAAAACTACCGCCGGAAGTCGTCTGCCAGCCTCCCATAAACACTACGAAAGCAATGGCCAAGATTGGGCCGACGAGAGTACTGGCAACCATGAAGCCGAGATTGATTACGAGGAACGGGTCTGTTGCAACTGCGGCGACGAAGCAAAGGACGTTTAACATCGCGTATCCAATTGCGAACGCGAGAACTGCAAGGGCCACTTTGCGTTGGCGGGCACAGAATACGATTCGCTCAGCGACAACGAAAAAAGCGACATTCATGGTTAGCCAATAGAGTCCGAACAGGGACCAGCTGCCGACACCGAAGTACACACCAAAAGCCAGCACGGCCCACAATAACGTGGATAAATTGAATTGGCCGTCCGCAATCTCCTCCCCATTTGTCGCATCAGTTTTCCGGCGAGTGAACGCTCGGTAGCCCAAAATCAATAGCGGAATTACCAGCATCAAAGACAGCGGAAAGACGGGTGAATCGAGAAACCATTTCACGTTGTTGGTGGTATCGAAGTGCCAACGTTTAGCTTGTCCTGTCAACTCGTCGCGTTGCTGGTCGCTCAATCCTTGCGAGTTCGCGAAGATGGCCGCGCCGACTGAGGCTCCATCGAAGACGGCATCTGTGAGGTTGGCGTCGCTGAAGTCCGCTTGTTCCAGATTCGCGGCAGTGAAATCGGCTCCGGAAAGATCTGCACTACTGAAATCAGCGTGCTGCATGGAGAGATTTCTAAATTCTGTCCCGACAAGTTTTGAACCAGAGAAGTTGTTGCCCCAATTTCCGCGCCCTTTCGTCAAAGCAGTGAATTTACAGCCACTCAGTTCCGCCCCATCTAGGCGGGAACCCGTCAGGTCACTTGTCGTCCAGTCAGTGTTTTCGGCCGTGATTCCTTGCATATTACAGGTGTGGAATCCCGAGCCGGTGAGTGTCGCATTTGTCAGGTTTGCGCCGATAAGAGTTCCGGTCGTAAATGTTGTATTGGTGAGATTCGCGCTAGTGAAGTTGGCTCCATGAAGTTCAGCGGCACCGAATTTCGCGCCGGTTAAATTCGAGTTCGAAAAGTCGGCGCCGCGAAGATTTGTCTCGAGACTTACGGCATGCGGACCACGGAAATTGATCCCCGCTAGGTCGAGTCCCGAAAAGTCTGTCCCAAACTTACGAATGAAGTCCGCCTGCACTTTGGCGTTGGTACACAACATTGCGTAGGCCTGGACTTGTTTCCGCGTCGGGCGTTCAGCCTGTGCCACGGCTGCAATAAGAACTAGCAGCAGCATGGCGAATAGATAGTGTCGAGGGCGTTCTAGCGAAATCAAGCCATTATCTCCTTGATGGCGTGGTGTTCTTCGACGCCCGTGAGTCGGAAATCTAAGCCGCGAAAGCGGAAGCTTAGTTTTGTATGGTCGATTCCCAAGCGATTTAAGATAGTCGCTTGGATGTCGTGAACGTGGACTGGTCGTTCGACTGGATGGAAGCCGAGTTCATCGGTTTTTCCTAATTGAACTCCGGCTTTAATTCCACCGCCGGCAAACCACATCGTGAACGCTTGCGGATGGTGATCGCGACCGTTGTTTCGCCCGAGAGCCGCACTCGACTCGACCATTGGGGTGCGTCCAAATTCGCCGCCCCAAACGACAAGTGTGTCTTCCAGCATTCCGTTGCGTTCGAGGTCTTGGATCAACGCCGCACTGGCTTTATCTGTTTGACGACATTGATCGCGTACGCCCCCTTCGACGTTGCTGTGGTGATCCCAGCCGGCGTGGTAAACCTGGATGAATCGAACTCCGCGTTGAGCCAGGCGTCGGGCGAGTAGGCAGTTGTTTGCGAATGAAGACTTACCGTCACCCGGCTTGGCTCCGTAAAGATCGAGTGTTTCCTTCGACTCTTGCGAAAAGTCCATCAACTCTGGCGCTCGGGTCTGCATGCGATAGGCCATTTCGTAGGCCGCGATTCTCGCTTCGATCTCGGGATCGCCCAACACTTTGTGCCGCTGCTGGTTTAAGGACTTGATTAAGTTCAGTGAATCGCGTTGCGCTGTCCCGTCGACACCAGCCGGGTTCGAGACGTGCAAGATCGGATCTCCCCGGCCGCGAAACGGCACCCCTTGATGCTCCGACGGCAGGAATCCTGAGCTCCACATCGAACCGCCCCCACTCAGACTTCCGCCACTTTTCAGCACCACGAATGCGGGTAGATCATCCGCCTCGGCACCGATGCCGTAACTTAACCATGCGCCCATGCTTGGACGACCCGGTATGCCGAACCCTGTATTCATGAAGAGTTGTGCAGGCGAATGATTAAACTTGTCCGTGTAAACCGAACGAACGAACGCCAACTTGTCGACGACTTTCGCCAAGTGTGGCAATACCTCGGATATCTCAACGCCCGATTCGCCCTGCTTGGAAAACTTGAATCGCGGACCTAAGACTGCCGCATCGGGTTGGATGAATGCATATCGCTGGCCTTTGACTACAGAGGGCGGAATCGGCTTGCCCTCCAACTCCTTGAGCTTCGGTTTGTAATCAAACAGCTCCAGTTGGCTGGGAGCCCCTGCCATGAACAGATAGATTACGCGTTTGGCGCGGGGGATCAGATCGCTTGCCTCCTCGCCACGCAAACTGCCGCTGAGTAGCGAGGTCAGTGCAACTTGACCGAGGCCAATGCCGCAGTTCTGAAAAAAGTGCCGACGAGTTTGCTGTTGAAGTTTGCTGGTCATGGTAATTGCACTACTAGTTTTCACTGGGGCTGATCGTCAAGTAGGAAAGTAATTAGTATTTGAGAGCGGATATCTTCGTGTGGAAGAAGTCTGTCGGGTCATCGATTGAGCAATTCGTCCGTGTTCATCAGGGCTCGCGCCAAGAGCATCAATGCCGCCTCACGATTGCTGCCGTCTTTCTTTTGCGTTAGCTTCGCCGCGTCCAGTTCTTTGGCCTCGAGGCGTTGAAGTTGTTTGTGCACAAATTGCGTAATCAATTTCATCTCGGACGCCGCAGGGGGTCTGGTGAGAAGCCGCCGAAACACGAAAGTGTTGGCGGCGGAATTGTCCTCGATGGCAGCCGCTTGCTGTGCGAGAGAACGAGCGTTTTCCAAAAACATTTCGTCGTTCAGCAGCGTTAATGCCTGCAGTGGCGTGTTGCTGCGGTTCCTTCTGGCGACGCAAATTTCACCGGTCGGACCGTCGAAAACTGTGTATGCGGCGAATGGCGACGTGCGACGGTTGAAGGTGTATAAGGAGCGGCGATAACGGTCTTCACCCCGGGATGCGTTCCAGCTCATGTTGCCATATGCTAATTCCGTTACGCTGGCAGGCTGTGGCGGCTTCACGCTTGGCCCTCCCATCTTTCGACTCAACAGCCCGCTAGACGCCAACACCGTGTCTCGAA
>JBLHLE010000014.1:0-17907 GCA_047620805.1 Pirellulaceae bacterium | reverse complement strand
GGCTTCAATGGCCAACACGGTCGCGCCCGCTTCGACCATTGTTTCGAGCGTTCCTTTCCCGATCGTGGGAACGTCGAATCGCATATCTTGGTTTGGTTTGGCGACTTTGACGACCACAAAATTCCCGGCGGGACACAGTTCGCCCGCCCGAGCGATACACTGATCCGTTCCTTCGACCGCTTCAACGGCGATCACCGCGCGCCCTTTCACCGCGATACTTTGACCGATATCGAGACGCCCCATTTCTTTGGCGATTTGCCAGCCAAAATCGATGTCTTGTTGCTGAGCGGACGAGAGTTTGCGATTGGTTAAAGTGCCGAATCTCACGAGCAGCTCCGGAGCAAAGTCGGTGGCGGGTGCGAAGTGAATTCCATCTTTGGCGAACGCATCGACGACGGCGCCCAGCAATGTGTCGTCCTTGCGGTCTTTGGTGCGAGTAATGAAATGAGGGTAGAACGTCATTAAACACTTCCAATCCGGAAGGTGCTTGAGCCAGTAAAACCGCTGAAATAGGATTGTCTTGTGGATCTTTCCTGCCATCGTTGCGCGAGTCACTTTCCGCTTGCGGAAATAGCGGATTTGGCCGCCAAGTTTGGCGACGCCTATCTCCGCATAATCATCGCAGATTTCTCGCAGCTTCGGATCGGCGAGTCCTTTGATTCCCAAACAAACAATTTCGTGCCCTTGTTTGCGCAAGGCCTCCGCAACGACGATGGGGTATCGCCCCCATCCGGCGACTAATCCAATACGCTCGGGAGTAGTGGGCATCGCGATGGACATCTTTCGATTTGGAATCGTACTGGCGGCAGCCGAAATTCGCTCGCCTTGATGTCGGCAGCAGTGATTAGCCAGCCGAGTTAGACGAGTTAGACGAGTTAGACGAGGCGATCGGATGCAAAAGTTAGTTTACGCGGCGACGCTTGTTTACGCGGCGACGCTTGTTTACGCGGCGACGCTTGTTTACGCGGCGACGCTTGTTTACGCGGCGTCTTCGCTGCGGTTGATTTGCTGTTCAAGTTTGGCGACTTGCTTTTGCAGTTTCTTAAAATCTTTGCGCATCTCGGGTAGTTTGCCAACTGCGGCCTGTCGGACCATTTGTTCGCGTTCCGGCGTACCGGGAACACCAAACATACGAATGTTATCCGGTACGTCGTGACGAACTCCAGTTTTCGCGCCAAGTACTACTTGGTTGCCGAGGTGCACGTGGTCCTTAATACCACATTGACCGGCCATGACGACGTATTGACCCGTGCTACAACTGCCAGCGATTCCAACCTGAGCACAAATAATGTTGTGTTTGCCGAGACGGACGTTGTGCGCAATTTGGACCAGGTTGTCGATCTTCGTCCCTTCGCCAATCGAGGTCGCGCCAAAGGTACCGCGGTCGATGGTCGCACATGCGCCGATCTCGACATCGTCTTCCAAAACGACGTAACCCAACTGAGCACCGCGGATATGTCGACCCTCGCGCGTATCGTATCCGAATCCGTAAGCACCGATGACCGCGTTGGCATGGATCGTACAACGATCTCCGACCACGCTGTTCTCGTATAGGACCACGTTTGGAAAGAGCTCTACATTCTTGCCAATGCGACAACCAGCCATAATGCAAACGCCTGGGTGGATGACCGAATTTTCGCCAATCTCGACATCGTCGCCAATGATCGCGTTCGGATAAATCGTCACATGCTTACCGATCTTCGCCGACGCTGCGACGTGAGCGCTCGCGCTAGTGCCGTTCACCGATGCGTGTCGTTGCGGTCGGAAGTGCTCGACTATGGCCGCGAACGACTGTGAAACATCTTCGACCGTGATGAACGGCAGATTGGTGGGCAAATTGTCCGGCTCGATATTCGGCGGGGCGAGAACTGCGGACGCACTGCTAGTCGCAAGATCCCGACTGTATTTTTCGTCGTTGAGAAATGTTATGTGCCCTAATTCCGCATCTCGAATCGTCGACGCGTCCGTAATGGGAATCTCGCCGTTTCCGTGGAGTTGACCGTGGACAAGGCTTGCTAAGTCACTTAAATACGTAGGCATCGCAGGGAATCCTTTCCTTTCGGGAACTAACTGACCAAACCGTTAATTCCTAATCACAACGCGGATCATCCTTGATCCTTCAACTTGCCATAGGCCAATAATTGCCGGGTGGATACTAGCCGAGCGCTATACTAACTAATCTCTAATGTTTTCAATAGATCGATCTTCTTTGTTGTTTTGGCTGCTAGCGGCCATTCAATTTGCTAGCAAGTTCACCACGCGAAGGTGGAGTGCCATGTTTGCGACCGGGAGCCCGCTATATTCACTTGGCTGTCTCAGCAAACCACCCGTCTTCGCCGACCCGCCTTGCTAAAAGCGATACCCTCAAAGGTATGGTGTGTGCGATAGTGGACTGCGAAAAATTCGCTCATCAGTTCAAGTTTCTTTGCAGTGTGTAAGCGACTTAAGCGAAAATCTCAGTACAAAGGCAGCTTCCAAAATTTTCTTCTAGAATTTCATTTCACTAGTTGATCAAAGGGGGCTAGTTGCTACAATCCTTGAGTCGGCCTTCTACCCTCGGCCGACGCAGTCAATAGTCCGAATCGGTCCTGCCCGCCGATTCGGACTTTTTCATTTCTTGAATTTTTCGCACACACTCGCAAACGCAAATGCGGGACATACTGCGAAGCAGTTAAAGATAATAGCTTTGGTCACCACAATGCTCTGCGCTTCGCGCAGATAGGGCCGCCGCTTGCGAGGGCAATTCAATACGAGCGTTAGGAGGGACGAGCGACTCGGTCTAGGATTTCCAGAATGGAGAAATGAACCCGAAGTCGATGAGCAGCATGGTAACGAGGGCGACTAATGAAATCGCGCCGATGAAGGCAGCAAAATTAGCGAGTGATAGATTGCGATCATCATCTTTTAGTGCGAGTTCGGTCCACTCTAGTTCGTTCTCTTGTTCCATGACTTTTTGAATCACGCTCCGGACGAATGCTTGCCGATCATCAGTTTTTCCCGTCGCGCCGAAATAGCAGCCGCTAAAGAGGAATTGTTGTTTTGCAAGTTGTGGGTTGCGATCGAAGTTGTAGCCAAATCCTTCGACGAGGACGTCTTCGAGCGAGTCGATAAAGCCGCCGCGGATTTTGCAAAGAAGCGAAAATAGGCGCGAGTTATATTTCTTGTTGAGTCCATCCTGTTCTTGGAACAGCATGTACGTCCAATCCTCGAATGATCCACCAGCATGTTGTGCGATTGCTGCGAGTTGTTCGTCAGTGGGGTCGCCCCAAGTTTGATGTCCTTTGCCGAATCGCTGGTCTTTGGATCTCTGCATTCCAACTCGACGAACGAGTTCCTGGAATCCTTCCTCGTTGTCCATATGAGTGACGAGAGCTGTATTTGCGCAGCGCAACTTCAGCGAGTTTCGCAGAGTGCCCAAGTCGCGTTGAATCATTGTTTGTAGTTGCGTTGCGGAGTTGGCGATCAAATGGAAGGGGAGGAGCGTCAGAACGCCATTGATGGGACAAACGGGCTGTCGTTCCTTGTTGAGTAGGTTACACACGTATTCCAGGCGAGCGGTCAATGTATTTGCTTCTGGTGTCGATACAGCGGCATTCGCGGCATTTGCGGGTGGCGCTGCGCCAGATGCGGGTACGAAATCAGTGACACTTTGGTTGCCCGGCAACTGCAAGGTACCCATGGCGGCCGATGAGGCGGGCGCTTGCGGGACCGGTTGCGGGGCGGTTCTACCGCTGTCGGCGGTGATAGTTCCAGTAATGTTTTCCGACGCCGGCTCGAATCCGCCTTGCCCAGCCACGATGGTACCGGTGGGCGCGGAGTTTGGAGCGACGGGTGTCGCAGCTGGTCCGCCGATTTCGCCGTGATCGGCGTTGTGGGTTAGTCGACTGATGCAGCTACACTCGGTGAGAAACAGGAAGATGGAGTTTTCATTGGCGTACCAATGGAGTCGGGCGGGGCCGTCGGGCTGACCGCGTACATTCATTCCGATCCGAGTGGCACTCATGATCGACCAGGCGTAATCATGGGTGGGGCTGCCCAGCACGAGAAAGATAGGTGTATTCGAGAGATTAATCCCGTGGTGCGCCATTGCTTCGATGCCTGTATTCCAGGCGTGATCAATGTCGGGAAAACGCGATTTTTCTCCCTCCATCAGCAACTTTACTAAGAAGTAACTCGTCACGGGGATCACTATCGTTGCTGCACAGAGAATCCAGAGCTGCAGCTTTACCCAATGCCAAGTGTCGGCGATGTCCGGCTGATATTGAAAGTGAATAAATCCCGCTATGACCAGAATTAGCAAGAGAATGAACGCCATGATCGCGACGCGCATGGGCAGCGATATCGTGGGCAGTTTGCTAAGCCCAGGAATCGCGCGGCCGATCCAATAGAACAGAGTCCGTATTGGAGTGAGCACATGTCCGATAAAGCGACCGAAAAACCCCATGGTGCAACCTAACCAAAATGATTTTCATAGAAGAAAAAGTAGAAGTATCCAGCCGCAGCAGCCAGCAACGATGTGCTGATCAACGACATCGTAATTAGGTTCGACCGACCCATCAGTGGATTGGCGGTTCCGCCCAGGCGAGTGGATTGGTCGATGGGTGGCCGTCCCTGACCCAGTTGAATCGACATGGAAACTTGTCGAGCCCATGATTCGATCGACGGTGGCAGGTTCAAGTGTTCCGCGCGTGCTGCTGATGTCGAGTCGTGGTAGAATCCGCGAAAGCCTAAGACGACGCAGATGTAATAGACTTCCAAGGCGTCTTTGTTCGACAGCGTCGCGGCCTGTTGAGCGTTCTTAAAGAACTTTTCGTAGCCGTCCCCCGACATATAGTAGTGCTTCTCAAGCGGATTGTTCATCCACCAAGTTTTTCCTTCCCAGGGCGTTTGCACCAGCTTGGCGTCTAGCCAGCATACCAGAGCGTACTTGGCCAGTTGCCAATCATCATTATTGCCAAGCAGCGCTTCTGCTTGGTCAAATTTTTTCTGTATCCGGGCGCGCTCGTCACTCAACACTAATCGCTTAGGTTGTTCCAAGCGTTCAAGGAAATTGAGCGCGGATTGGAAAATGGGGTCGACTGCTCTGACAAACTTCGGGGTCATTGTATTTTAACTCTATACTCGCTTGCGAACTGCAAATACTGCGAACTCCAAGCCGAAAACTTCATTATCAGCTTGTATCTTAATTCGGCGGCTTCCTTCCAGATTCGCTAAATCGCTAATCTGTTCTTCCTGTAAACGCATGGCCATTGTTTGGGTGACCTGGACGTGCCGCCAGGCGTCGTTGTCACGTGAGATTTGGAAATACAGCCAATTGCCTCGTCGTGGTAAGACTGCGGGAGGTTGCGGCACGGGAATCAACCGGATTCCAGGTGCCCGATTCGAAAACATCTGTTCTACCTGATCGGCGCTTCCCAATTTCCAGTAGATCCGACTTCCCAACAAACGTAGGCATTCGTCGCGTTGGACGGGACCATAATCCACGCCAATGTACCAGTCCCATTCTTCGCCGAACCATTTCGGATCGAGCGAGACGTGCATTCCTCGACCAGCACCGACGAAGTAGCGCTTGTCGTATGCGCTCTCTTTGACGGAGAAAATCAAGTTGCGGATCGTCTCGTACGCCCACTTAAAAATGCGCGCCAAGTCGTCGTGATCGTAGGCGGGAACGTCGGGGATAACGAGTTGATCGCCAAATACAGATAATCGGCCAATTATCTGGCACAGCGTCGTGTACGCGACAATCGGCTGAACATCATTGGCGAAAGCCATGCACGAGAGCACGCCGCACGATTCGTTCAAAGCGCTGAGCAACAGAAATTTCTCGACGTCGCCGTGAGCCTGGCTGCTCAACGATATTCCGTGTTCCCGGATTTCCGTCGAAAGTACTTCTAAACGGCTGCCGATCAGGTCGTAGACGGCGCGAAAAGTGTGAACGCCAAGATCTTCCCAGCCATCCATGCTCAGGCACGGCGGGAAGTAGTCTTTGTCGATTTCTACCCGGCCGTCCCCCAATGTCGACGAGCGGAGCTGACAGATGGGCAGGACTTCGTATCCTTTGAGTTCATCTGTCGACAGCAGAATCTTAATGTTGAGGTCGCGGAAGGGCACCTCTTGCTGATCTCCGCCCAGGCTTTCATCATCGCACTGTCGTTCAAATCCAACGTATCGACTGACGTCATCCGCTGCACCAGGTACGACATTCTGGCGACCTAGATTGAGGCCTGGAATACCTAAATAAACGCGAATTCGATCGTTTTCCAGCAACAAAGACTTAAGGTCTTGCCCGCCCTTTAGCCCGTTGACGAGGTCGAGACGGTCGAGTTGTCCCGATCCGAAACTGACGATGGTTCCATCCATCATACGCGCTTCGCAGTTGGTTATTTCAATCTGCTGATTAGCGATCGCTTCAGGACTGATCGAAATCCGATAAATTCCGTAGGCATAACTACTGGTATATCGAGTTGATTTGTCAACCAACTCGTTCCAGTGCCGGTCGGCAGATTGGAAATGCTGCGGACGCAGAAACATACCCTCGGACCAATGAATTGGTGGATTACGCATGGACTTTCCGCTTTCGATCGGACAACGCTACGTGATCACCCGTATTCCAGTTGGACTGGATTGACAAATAGGTTGGCTGGTGAGCTATCCGCTGGCCCACACCTTTTAATCGGTTGGTTTGTCTGAAACGAATACTTTAATCGCTTGTTCTAGTAAGCTTGCGCAATCGTGCACGACAGGGCCAACGATGGTGGGGAGAGAATCTCTTATATTATTTTTAGGCCCGACACTCGAACCGTTACCGATGACTTGTTTGTGACTAACCATTAAGTTGTTGTAACATACCAATTTCCCAATAGTTCTCAAATACCGCGATCGTGCTAAATCCTTTTCTCACTAGCATTTCGCGACTAAACGAGATATTCTCATTCGGGTATGCGAGACTCTGCGGCAGCTGAGGGATCTAATGAGCAACCAAACACAAGTGCGTTCATGGCGAGCTGGTCCAAGCGTTGACGAAAATTCACCAGTTACGCGATGGACTGCAATCATTCTGCTGGTCGCGATTTTGGTTGGGGCCATAACCGTCTTTGTTCGGTATTTTCAACCACCACCGATGGAGCGGATGTTCTTTTCGGCCCTCGTGGTCGAAAGATACGACAATTTTATTCCGCCGCTGCGGGGGACTCCGAGCGACGTTGAGAATCTGAAACTTACCGACGTCGAGGATCGGCTGCCCTATTCTTGGGGCAATGTCCGCGAGCTTCAGTCCGAAAAAACGATTAGTGAAATCGGTCCCGAACTGGAGCAGGCGCTTAAATCGACTCGGCGACACGACGTTGTTCTCATTTACGTCGCAGCACACGGGATCGGCCGCGATAATGAAGCTTTCTTGCTCGGTAGCGATTATTCCTGGCAAGGCGGCGACAATGGACTTTGTAACGTCAACAATGTACTGAAGGCCGTCAAAGACCTGCCCTGCAAAACCAAAGTTATCTTCTTTGACTGCGGTCATATCGACAGCGACGCGCGGCTCGGCGTTTTGGTCAACTCGTTTCCGTACTGTTTACAACAACAGATGGAGCAACTAGACGACGATTCCGTGTGGGCAATTTCGTCGACTCAGCTGCTGCAAGTATCCAACTTCACGGGTCGAGAATTCGAATTCAAATCGTTATTTGGCCAAGCGGTCTTGTCGGCCATCGATCGCCAATCGGACGTTTCTACCGACGGTCAGCTCACGTTGGCCGAACTGTACGAACACATTGCACGGTACTGCTACACGCAAACGAATTCGGAGCCACAGATTCGCCAGACACCTGTTTTATTGCAGGGTGGTAAATCAATCGGCGCGATCGACGAGGCCAAGATGATTGTGTTGGGTAAGTTTTTACCCCGCACTGAGAAGAAAGCGGATGAGGCTGACGAGCCCGCCGCACCCGCAAGTGATCCAAACGAAGAAGGCCAGAAGACCGCTCGTCGCACCGCCGATCGGGCAGCGAATCCACTGGCAATCGCTCTCGCCTCTCATTGGTCGCCCTCATCGTTAGCTTGGCAAGATCCTAATCCTCCGATAACTCCGACTGCTGATACACGTAATCCAAAACCTGCCAATGGTGCCGGTCCACTCGCTCCAAAAAATCCCGCAACGAATCCAGGGAACGGGAAACCAGGGAGCGGGGAACCAGGGAGCGGGGAACCAGGGAGCGGGGAACCGGCGAATCCACTCCCAGAGAATCCCACTCCTCCAGTTTTGCCCGTGGAAGAGCCAGCGGCCCCAAAGCCGAAATGGGAAGGTCCCGAGCATTTGGAGATCATGTTCAAAACATGGGCGCTCCGCGACAAGCTCCAAAGCCGCAAGCTGGGGAACAAGGGATGGTCGCCCGTGGATTTCGCGCCGCACATTTGGCGCGCCCTTAACTACCGACTAGTGCTCTTCGATCGCGACTTACGGATGGGGAATTTAGATCGAGAAGCGGACGTTGAGCGAGTTTATGCGCGACTGGATGCGCTGCTAAACGCCATGATTCTCAACCACCAGGTTTCCGATCCATCTGCAAGTTCCGAAACCGCCGACGCTCGAATTCTGGCAGCCTGGAACGCTTTTGAGAAATCCGACGATAAGGCTCATTGGGATGATGCGAACGGACGTCATGATGCTACGAAACAAAGGATTCGCAAATACTGCGATATCTTTTATCGTTCGTTGGACTTCGTCCATTGGTATGAGCGAGCGAGTGTAGGGGCAAGTAGTTGGTCGCCCGACGACATTAACAAACTGTTGATCGAATTGAAATCGCACGAAGATCTGTTTAACGTCAAAGTCTTCCCACCAAATATGAAGATCGGCACCTCGCCAGCCTTGCTACCGATGGACAATGCTATCGTCAGGTTGGGAGATTTCGATGTAGCACTACGTCAATTCGTCGGTGCGGATTTGGAGGACGGTTATCCGCTGCGGTCCTCGTTCATGGCGGCCGCATTTGGCGACACCAAGACGTTAAACCGCGACTTCCGCATCGAAGTGTTGCTGGATTCTCCATTGTTGTCTGCCGAGGCCAGGAAATACGCCTATCGATCACCGGGCAAGAAACTTCCTGCCGTGACGCTGAATCGCGGTGAAGATTTGAGCATCGTCCGCAATCAGCCGGAAAATAAGGGCGCCCCCGATGCTTGGTCACGAGCCAAAAGCCGTTTGGCGCTCTACGGAGCTCTGTTGAATCTGGTCGAAGTCGAGACTTCGTTCCACTCCCCAAACTCGTCTGCACATACCAAGGACAAGATTGAGTTCTACGAAACTGCCGCAGCCACAATTCGAAAGCATTTAGGCAACCTTCCCCATACCGTGGGAGCATCGCCGATAGATACGTGGCGCGCCGCGGCGTTATTGGATCCCCGGGATCTAAACTCGGAAGATCGCGTCGCTATTACTGTGCTCCCAATTGAACTAACTCCACCTGAAGTACATACGAAACTGGCAGTTAAGCTACAAAGCAAATTCGAACTTGTCGCAGTCAATCAAAAAATGCAGCTGACCGTGGAGGTAACCGCTTCAAATCCCGTGCCCCAAACTGACGGTTTGACGCTCAAGTTTTCTCAGGCCGATACAACGGACATCGATCTCTTCGAGTTCTTCACCGTCGAATACAAGGGCCAGCGTCTGACGAAAGATTCGACAATCGAAATTCCCTTTGAGGAATCTCAGGAACTAGTATTCGATGTTCAAACGGACCATCATCGCACTGCCGGCGACGGCGGTGCCGCCTACTTTTATTTGAACATCGAAGTCGTTGACTTAAACGATTCCAAGTCGGATGACGAGGTTCAGCTACTACCTCCTTTACCAAATTTCGTCGAACTGTTCGCCAGACATTCAGAGTCCTCGGAGTTACTTCGAAATAGTAGTTCTGTTGACCCCGGTTTCGGGAACGTCATATCGTTACGCCCGTTTCCAATCGAAACACATACAAACGACTACTTCTTCTGGTTGGCGAATCGATCGGGAAAGCCGAAGCGGCTGCAGGTAAAGCTGTTCAAAATTCAAAGACCTCAGCAATTACCACTTCCGCCCGGACGCGTGAGGTCCTACAGAAGTCAGGAGATTTCTCCGATCTTGATTCAATTCATGAAAAAGCGGATTGACGACGGAATATTTGTACCCATGGCCGAGGCGAATTTGACACTCGGCGCCGCAACAGAAGCAACCGCCGATTACGAAAGAGTTCGAGATCTAGACAACATCACATCCGTATCAACACTAAAGTTTAAGGCACCTGCTCGTCCCGCGCCCGCCGATCCTAGTAAATCGCCAGCACCGCCGGCAGCAGATTCTGTCGACTCGAAAAACGGCTTGGTGTGCGTCGTCACAGAATTGGAAGGCGAAGGGAATGTCGAGGTCAAATCTTGGTGGAAGTGGATAGAAATCCGCCCCCGTAATCCCGATGACTATATCGAGATACCACAAGCGACGTACGACCCGGTAGAAGGTCGCATCGAAGTGACGATCAAGGCGAAACTCAAAGATGATGGATCTACCGTTATCGACTGGGGTCTGGTGAACGAAGGAGTGCCGGTTGAGTGGGAAGTTGAAAATGCAGAAGCTACATTCGAGAGCTCAGCACTCAAGCAGATGCTCACAGCAACTCAACAAACAGTCAAGTTGTTTGGCGTCTTGATCGGTAAGCCAGGGCCCGGCGACGTCAGATTGGTGACGATACCATTGACTTTGGACGGCTATCCGCGGACGTTTACTCTAGAGATCGAATGTACCGGTGACCGACAACAAAAGTCGATCGATGTCACGCCCAGGCGAAAATTGGTGCAGTTGGACGATCCCCAATTCTTCGATTCCGAGGGGACTGCTCTCGATCCAAAGGCAGTCATTCTCTATCCACTCAATAAGCCGCGCGAACAACAAGCCCTGGCTCTAAAGGAGTGCAAAACGATCGTCGTGTCGCCCCGGATTGATTCACCGCAGAACAGCTTTCAGTATCTCACGCCGAAAGAGGGCGAAGAGGAGATAGTCGATCGGATTGAAGCGTTCCTGGAGATCAGAAATGAAAAACAACAGGTGAAGACGACGTACGCCGATCGCGAATTCAAGAATATGGTCGCCGTCAATAAGAAAGGTGGATTGCAGATCGTGGCCTCTGTTTCGGATCCAGAGTTTAGTTTTGACGCCGAAGGTTTGCAGAATACTCCAGTCGATGTCGTTACTGTGATGCACGTCAACGGCGAAGTGTTTATGAGCCGAAAGGCGTTGTTGCTCGATTCTCGACAACCCACGGCCGGGAAGATTTACTCCAGCTCACCAACAAATTCCGTCGAACAGGGAACGCCCCTCGAGTTGTTTCTCGACACGTCGGACATTGGTACGGAGGTTACTAGTGTCGTGTTTGCATACAACAACGATTCGATTTCGAACAAGATCTACGATCCGACGGAGATGTTAGTTGGAACTGCGACGCCAGTTGAAGGTTCGGAAACAAAATGGACGGTAACGGTACAAACAAAAGATCTACCCGCTGCCTCCAGTCATCGAGTTGTCGCGAGATCTACGGACGTATTGGGGACAAACAACGATTTCCACGAATCGTTCTTGTTCACTGTCGTGCCATCGAAGAACGCCCCCGAGATGCAAAAGAAAAAACGGTTTACTCTGGTCATTAAACTGATTGATCCCGATGGCAGTCCCTTCAGGCACGCAAATAAAAATGAATGTGCCGTTACGATCACAGGAGTGGCGCAACCACCGAAGCGGGACGGCGCAACCTTTCACGTCTCTGGACTGCCTGCCAAAAAGTACACGATCAACGCCCTCTACATTACTCAACTCAAGAGTGAGTATCGAGGCCTGCGAGAACTCGATATTCCTCCTGAAACCAGTGATGAGAAACCACTGGTAGTCGAAGTCATGATGAACAAAAAATAGCCGCGCTTGTTTGCGCTGTACAAGTACTCTGCCTGAGAGGATCGACGAAGTGCAACAGCAAGTCGAATTACCCGACGGGAGACAAATTCGACTGCGACCGTATACCGAGGATGATGTCGACCTCTTGTTCAACGCGGTCCATTCCTCAATTGGTCATCTCGGACAATGGCTGGAATGGTGCCACGTCACCTACTCTCGCCATGAAGCAATGACATGGCTCGGATTTCGCAAAGCCGCTTGGCAGGCAAATAGGGAATTCGATTTCGCTATTGTCGATGCAAACGAACGACTAGTCGGGGGGTGTGGCTTGAATGACGTAAACATGGATCGGTTGTCGTGTAATCTCGGTTACTGGGTTCGTCAGCGAGAGACTGGGTTAGGAATTGGCACGGCCGCGACCACAGCCGTCGCAAGATTCGGCTTCGAACAGCTCGCTCTGCAGAGAATCGAAATCGTCGCCGCGGTCGGCAACACTGCCAGTCAACGCGTCGCCGAAAAAGTGGGGGCAGTTCGCGAGGGAATTGCGAGAAATCGGCTAATGCTTCACCAACAACTATTCGACGCCGTTGTGTTCTCGCTGATACCCCAAGACCTCGGCTTCGCCTGAATTGATGAACTGGGAAGAACTGTCGCGGCGGTTCTGAAACCCGAATCGATTTGCTTTGAGGTGGGTTGATTGAGTCTGCATCGGATAGCTGCATAATCGTGCCATTTTGGCCGCTGCTAGCTTTCTTCATTCTTGGTACACGATTGGTAGAAGCTTATCAGCGGCTTTCTGATCGCGGTCATTGATAGCATTAATAATCCTCGTGATTTCGCTCATCGCTCTATTTTAACATCCGCATTTCAAATCAAGGGCAGCGGGTTGAGTGTTAAATCGCGAGAAACACCGGGATTTAGTTGATTGTTGAACCCAATCCGACATTCGAAGTAAAGATGCAACGATTGGGAGGAATTTTCGGCATGAAACATTGAACCTAAATAGTCGTATTAATCATACCCGATCATAAGCAATGGTTCGATTCTCCGTTCGTTGTGGGGATTTGCGACAAGCGGTTGAGTAACTTAGAAACAACCAATTTGAGGATAGTACTGAGATGCAAGTTAACCTGCGTTTCATTTTGGGTTTAGTGGCAATTACGGCATTAACGGGCTGCACAGCACCGCCAACGCCGACCACTACTGTCTGGCATAAACTTGGTGTTCCACAAAATGCTTGGTCATTTCGGGACAACTTCGTGAACCGTTTAGGCAACCACCCAAAACTTGAGCGAAAGCCAAAGTTATTGCGAATTGCGGATCCCGCTAACCTTGAAAGTCCGGTGCCGGCGATCGAGGTGGGAGCCAAAATTAAGCAGCAGGAAGATCTCAAAGATCAAAAGATCAAGGCTATTAAGTACTTGGCTCAGATTGGTTGTGGTTGCTACAACGACGACGGCGAAATCGAAGATGCCTTGTTAGCCGCCTTGAAGGATTGCACCCCGGAGGTTCGAGAAGCAGCTGCAAATGCGATTGGCGAAGCTGCCGGGACTTGCAACTGTTGTTATGACGGCTGCACACCCACCTGTTGCGGCGAGAAGATTCAAGAGCGCCTGATGGAGATGGCCTACGGTGAAAACGATGGCTGTTGGAAGGAGCCGTCTGAAGCGGTTCGAGCGGCGGCCGCAGCCGCAGTGGCTGCTTGTCCAGCACGGACAGTTAAGGCCGAAAAAGGTCCCACTCTGGAAGGTGGTCCCGCTACTGAGGGCCCCACTCCGGACGACGGCGATGTTCCACTTCCCGCTGAAACACAGGTTCGCAACCCCAGTCCAAAACGTATCAATGACTCACCCTTCCAAATGGTTGGCAATAGTTATGAATTCGTTCCCGTGGCTATCTCTGAGCCCGACGCTCCGAAGCCCGTGGCCAGTGAAACAGTTGCCCCAGTCGTCCAACAAGAGATTGTCGAGCAAGAACAAGTTGTCGAGCAAGAACAAGTTGCTGCACTCCAAAAACCAGCACCTGGTTCCAACCAACCTATCGTTAATCCAGAGCTGATGGTCAAAGCACAAGTCGTCGACGCCGACTCTGCTCGTAAGCAAATCACCATCGCTTTTGAAGAGCCATACGCACTGCAACGCGGTACCAAACTGGTAATTCAACAAGGCAAGTCCAACCCCGTTGTTGGACTCGTTCTCGAATCCAATCAAGGTCTGGTAACTCTGTTTGTTGCAGGCGGCGGACAAACGACTGTTGGCAACGACGTCCACGTCGGCATGGTCGCTCAGTAACTGACGACAAATCACCCAGCCATTCTCATATAGCGTAGGTCCGACGGGGACCTACGGCTATTTTTATGCGCCGTTAGGGAAGTAGTTGAAGCCCATGCGATGCGAGTCGATAAATCGCCAGCCCCCAATAAGAACCTGAGTGGAGGGGAAACTCGCGAGTGAACGTACTCCCCTGACAGGGGGTGTTGTGCGTTTCAGACTCTACGTGGAGAAAACGCAACAAGACTGGTATTTTGTCTGCAATATCTTGGTGGTTTGAATCGTTTTATATCTCGGAAAGCCTCTTTTGCTAACGAGTTAGAGCGAATAAACTCAGAATTCTCTGGTTTTCTACGCAACGGATCGGGATTTGCATCGACAACAAGAGTAGGGATCGGTGCAGATTCCGCACGAAGCGTTGCCCTGAACAGGCGAGTCGTTGGTAGCGGCGAAAAGAACAGTATCTGATGTATTGGTGCGAATCGATGTTATGTATTTTGACAATTAGCTCAGGGCCGCAAGAGGGTAGACGCTGTTGGCTCCGCAATGACCAGTTTGTTCGTTTTGGGCGTAGCTACTCCATCGACTACAGCTTGCCTCAAGATACGCTGCTATCTCGCGAGCATTTTGCAGTCGAAGGTTATACCGACGGGTTTCGAATCCGCGACTTGAGTAGCAGCAATGGCACCTTCCTCAACGGCAACACAGTAGACGTCAACGAATTGAGCGATGGCGACACCATATTGGCAGGCAATACAAAATTCTCCGTTCAGTTTGAGACGTCGGATTCAGAATCGCGTATGGACTCTACTGAGCAGTCGCCAAGAAAGACAATGAATTCTGACGACTGTGATATTCGCGATACAGAATACAGTCCCATCGACATGGACGAAGATAGTTGGGCGATCAATCTTCCCAACGAACCGACGGTAGTCGTTAGCGATAACCGTCCGGTTCGTTCGATTCCGGCCGCTCCAACGCATTCGCCATTGATTACAGATTCGCCCATCGCAGTACCACCGCTGGCGGCGCCTCCCGTTTCGATTGAAGCTCCAGTCCCAACACCAACACGGCAGGCAGTTCCAACACGGCAGGCAGTTCCAACATTGCCCACTCACACAATCGGCAGCAAACGGCTCGATGCGGGTGACTCAACCCCACCCAATCCGACGCGACAAAGGACGAATGTATCATTCATGTCAGCCTGCAACGAGCAGATGCACTACGAAGATATGTTGTATCGAATCGGACAGAATGGTCTGCATCTGATCGTAAATACTGCAAACCTCGACCCGTCGACTCGACAGATCGTTGAAAATATCTTTTCCGCGACTTGGTTGCACTTGGGTAAGAGTGTCTACTTGATACGTCCAATCGAATCCGTCGATATGATGGAAGCGATCCGACGATGTTGGGGATTCGACGCCACTTTTGTGCTTTCAGTGTCTGGACCGGTCGAAGCACTGGCCGCGCAATTGCAACCGTGCGTCGACTGCTTTGAGTCCGCCAGTCATCTCTGTCAACAACTGGTCAGCTCCTCCTCTGCAGTAAGTCGAATGATGGAGGGTATTGAGCGTCTGCTTTGTGAACGCGATAGCGGAACGGGCTGGACTCTGGTTGCACAGAACTACCGCGACTTGCTTTCGTCAGTCAGTGTGAGTGTGGGCAACAGTGATATTGCTCATTAATCACTGGTGATACCCAAGAACTAGAACTGACCGTCGCGGACCTGAAACTGCGTGGGCTTGTCGAGAGTTTCACCCCCTCGCGCAACCCAATCCGCTGTCCAGCGAATGATCTGTTCGACAGAATATCGCGGCGCTCCATATCTTTGAATAGCTTGGTTGGCATTATTCAGCAAGGCGGTTTTCGATTCATCGCCAACGATCTGCGGCGTTTTCCCAAGTATCTCGCCAAACAGCATGGAAGCTTCGCGAATGCTAACCAGTTCTGGGCCAGTTACGTTAACGATGAACGGCGGAACGTCGGTGTCCTGCATGGCGGCAATCGTCATTGCGTTTGCATCCGCTTGCCAAATAACGTTGGCATAACCCGTCGAAACGTCGATTGTTTGGTTGTTCAATACTTGGCGACAAAGATCGACCAATACGCCATAGCGCATTTCGACGGAGTAGTTCAGTCGGACAATAGCCGTCGGGATATCGTGTCGTTGGGAAAAATACTGAAACATTCGCTCTCGCCCTAGAGCGGACATGCCGTACTCACCAACGGGATTTGGTGCGTCAGTTTCTTTACACCCACCGCTCTCAATTGGGACGAACGGATAGACGTTTCCAGTGGAGAACGATACGATTCGGCTATTGCGGAATCGTTGCCCAACCAACGTGGGAACCCAGGTGTTCATGGCCCAAGTCAGTGAAGCATCGCCACTGGTCCCGAATTTTACACCTGTCATGAAGATGACATTTTCAGCATCGGGCAAGTTGTTAACGAAGTCTTCGTCCAGCAGATCGCCGGCAATTGTTTCCGCACCGAATTGGTGAAACTTGTCCTGCAAACCGCTCTTGCCAAAGCGGCTGACCGCCAGAACTCGACGGGCCACACCGACTTGTTCGCTGCCGCGGACGATCATTCTCGCCAGCGACGTTCCCATCTTGCCGCCAGCACCGAGAAGCAGGACATCGCCCGATACGTTTCGTAGTGCTTCTAAAGCCGCTGCACTCGGCTGACTGAGCATGTCTTCTAACTGTTCGACGTCGCGGATCGATTGTAGAGTTTCCATTTTGACTTTCGAGATCTTTGCGTTTGGAGGGCAAATAGTTGATATTGAAAGTGGCAAGTTTTCCTCGGCAGTATACCTTGTTCTTGGTTGTCAATCTCGTCTCGTTTTCGGCGAGGCAGATTCTTCAGCTTCTTCCGACCAGCGAGAAGTTTGGCAGCGGCTTCGTGAACAACAATGACAAAGAAACGCAATTGGCTCAGCGATAGTTTTCGCGCCGTGCTGATGCTCGCAGTCGTCGTTGCTATTCCGCTGGCTTGGGCTGCCAACGAGCTTCAGCGCGCTCGATATCGCGGAGCCACATCAGGCGGAGTTGAAACAACACCTGGGAGAAGAAGGAGAGCAGGTCATCCATCTATGGGGAATGTGGGTCAGCTGCACCTTGCTTGGAGAAAGGGACGCTGTGACAGTTTGGCGAAAGAAAGAACGGCCGCTCCGTTTTTGAGACGAGGATCCGCGACGACGCGGAAAAACGACGAGAAATTCCGACTTCGGCCGATTGGATTTTACATTTGCCGCTCCGCTTGAATTAGAATTAGTAGCCAACTCCCCTGCCCTCCCAGCACATAACTCCCACTAACTAATTGAGACCGAACAATGAATCGACGTTTCTTTCTCAGCTGTTCACTCGTTGCGTTTGCGATCGTTACCCTGTCTGCCGGCACCAGTGTTGCCGACGACTTGCACCTGTTCATTCTCTCCGGCCAATCCAATATGGCTGGATTGAATCCACAGGTATCGTTCATTCCGACCGTGCAGAAAGAGTTTGGTGCCGAGAACACGATCGTCGTTAAGGACGCAGTTGGCGGTCAGCCGATTCGTCGTTGGTTTAAGCAATGGAAACCCGCAATGGGCGACACACCCGCCGCTACCGGCGACCTCTACGATCGTCTGATGACCAAAGTCGCCGCTGCTGTGGGGGACAAGAAGCCGACCACTGTCACTTTCGTTTGGATGCAGGGCGAGCGCGATGCTAAAGAAAA